>JAKSBM010000159.1 GCA_022361135.1 Desulfobacterales bacterium
AACCCCTATGGCGGGGGCATGGGTACCGCCGGACTTGTGGGACCCATCATGACCTGGCAGACCATGGCCCCGAGCCATGGCCAGACCCTGCTCATGGTGAAAATAGCACTCATGCATTTTATCCTGCCGGCCTTGATCGCCCTTTTGGTGTCCGAGTTCATGCGCCGCAAGGGCTGGATTAAGCCCGGGGATATGAAGCTGGATTTCTGATCCGGACATCCTTGATCCATTTTACATTCGATCCATTCCCGGCCCTGGGGCATTTTTATATGGGGGACATCCTTCGGTCTTCTACAAACTTGGCATTGTTCCCACATTCATGGCCAGAAGATAAACTGCCACGCCCATGAGGCCTGCACCCAGGACACGGTTAAAAAGCTTCAACCGTTCCGGTTTGCCCAGCACGGCCTTCAGCTTCTCCCCGGCCACGGCCCATGAACCAATGGATAAATAGCAGATGATGAAATAGAGCAGGGCAAAAACGGCAAGGCGGGATGGGGCCGCGGCTGTGTTGAAGGCGGAAATTCCGGCCAGGCAGGCCGACCAGGCCTTGGGGTTGAGCCATTGGAGGAGAAATCCCTTGGAAAAGCCGGGGATTTCCCGTTGCTCCAAGGTGAGACTGGGATCGGATGCGGCGATTTGCCAACCGATCCAGCAGATGAACAGGGCGCCGACCAGGGCCATGGCCTGGAGTGCCAGGGGAAAACGGGACATGAGGGCACCCACCCCCATGCCCGTGAGAATCAGCAACAGGGTAAAGCCGATGGTGGCGCCGGAAACAAAGGGCAGGGCCCTTTTGAATCCGTGGTTGACCCCGGTGGACAGGGTGATGAGATTAACCGGTCCGGGGGAAATGGACATGGACAGGGCGAAGAGACACATGGCGGCAAATAGGGACATGGGGTTTCCTTTCAAGACTTGCGGTTCATATTCCCATCCACTATATATCCTTTGCCATTGTTTGATAATATGGTTAAATTGAGATGTATTGTTCGAAAAATTTAATCAATCAATGGGAGGGATGCTGCTGTGGAAGATTTGAAGGCCCTGGCCATATTTGCGGAAACCGTTCAACAGAAATCCTTTCGCGGGGCAGCTGGAAAACTGGGGCTCTCCCCCTCGGTGGTCAGCTACCATGTGTCCCAGCTGGAAAAGCAGGTGGGCACTCCCTTGCTGTATCGTTCCACCCGGAAAATATCCCTCACCCACAAGGGGAAAATCCTCTATCGGCATGCAGCGGAAATGCTGGCTTCCGCCCGCAAGGGACTGGATGAAATCAGTGCCCACGGCGCCGAGCCCCGGGGAAGCCTCACCGTGGCCCTGCCTTCTGCTTTGACCCGGGCGCCGGTGACCAGCCACATGGCCGTATTCTGTCGGAACCATCCGGGCATCCAGGTGAAATTCATCTATACCGATGTCCGGCCCGATCCCATTGAAAAGGGGATCGATCTGGCCATCCGGGCCGGAAAAATGCCCGATTCCGCCCTCATGTCCCGGCGCATCGGCACGGTCCACCGCCGCTTGGTGGCCTCCCCGGAATATGCCGGCCGACACCCCGTTCCCACCCATCCCCAAGATCTCAGTGAGTGGCAATGGATCAAATTGTCCATGCTCCCCAATGAACGGACCTTGCGCCGGGAGGATGAAACCGTGACGGTTCACTATGAAAATCAAGTATCCGTGGACAATGTGGAGGCCATGACCCAGTTTTGCCGCCACGGCCTTGGACTTTCATCGCCCCCGGATTTTCTGACAGATGATTTGATTCGATCCGGGAAACTCATAAAGGTTTTACCGGAGTGGAAGGTGGAGCCCATCCCCATGACGGCGGTGTGGCCCCCCAACAGCATCCGGGAGGCCAACACCCAACGCCTGCTGGATCATCTGGATCATTTGCCCCAGGGATAAGCGGGGCTATAATCCGATGGTCACCACAACGGGCAGATGGTCGGAGATGTGCTGGGTGTCCCCGGCCCGGACGTATTTGGAAATTACCTTTATCCCCTTGTCCATGAGAATGTAGTCAATGGTGCGATCCGGCCCGGTGACCTCCTTGTCGTTGGGAAAGTGGGTGAACCAGGGGGAGGCTGCGTTTGGATCGCTTTCCGCAAGGCCCGGGATGACCTGGAACTCCTCAAACATGGGCGTCATCTCGCTTTCGGGTTGGTAGAGATAGCGCTGGGACGGGGGCAATGCCTGGTATTGATGGGGGGGAAGTAAATTAAAATCCCCGGCTGCAACCACCCGTTCCCCCCGGGCCAAGGCCCGGCGCACGGTTTGCGTGAAGGCATTGACCTGGTTGCGTAAGAGTTGGGGATCTTCGGGGAAGGCTTCCAGATGAAGGTTGATCAGCCGAAGGGGCTTTTTTCCGGGGACCTGGATTCTGGCCGTGAGGAGGCAGCGTTGGAGATCCAGCCGTTTGCTCAGGAAATCCTTTTTCTGCTGGGGCAGGGCAATGCGCAGCCCATCCTCCAGGGGATACCGGGATAGGATGGTGAGTTTCATGCCCACCGGCCCCATGATTTTGCTGTGGGGGACAAATCCGGCCTTCCAATAAAAGGTTTCAGCCACATAGGGGAAGGGGGACTGGAGCAGGGATTGGAGCCGCTGGGTCTGGTTTTCCTTATCCGTACGACCGGCCCCCTCATCCACCTCCTGGAGCAACAGCACATCCGGGTTTTCCCCCTGGATGACCCGCACGGCTTCGGCAAAGGTGGCCGTAATATCCTTGGACAGGGGCCGTGTGTCCTCGCCCTTGAAGTCCGGTAGATCGTAGAAGAAAATATAATTTTTACCGGCAAAATACTGGATATTCCAACTCATGATTTTAAGGGGGGTGCCGGCCCGGGCAATGGCCCCACCGCTTCCTTCCACCCCCACCGTTTCAACGGGTTCAAAGGAACTGCCGCCCTGGTAGAGCCATGCCACTGCCACCATAAGGATGATCATAACCACTGCCGCGCCCGTTCCAATCCATTTCCCGATTTTCTTCATGGTGATTCAGCCTCCAAAATTGTTGTCTGGGTAAACGGTGTACAGACTACTTATACGTTCAGAAGGTGAGGCATTGTCAAGGAAGAAAAAAAGGCAGCGGGCGGAGTTTTATTTCCACGGGCCATGGCTGGAAAATGGAAGGGGGGCGAGGAGGGGACTCCCGCTTTTGGACCGGGATAACCGACGTGAAAATTCCTTGACATTTCACCGGGCTCTGTTTAGGTCTTACCCGGAGGTGATCCCGGCTTGGGGGCCGGTTTCCCCCCTGAATTAAAATTGATCTTCCCGTTGAATGATGGATGGCGCACGGTATGGAATTGCATAGCCTCTCTTGCATTTTAATTGATGATGAACAACCGGCCAGGGATGAGTTGGCCTACCTGCTTTCCTCCCATCCGGATATCCGGGTGGTGGGTGAGGCGGATTCGGTTGCCTCTGCTGTGAAAAATATCCAGGCCAATGGGCCCGATTTCATTTTCCTTGATATCCAGATGCGGGGTAACAATGGGTTTGAGGTGCTTTCGGGCATAGAAGAAATGGAACCCCAGCCCCTGGTGGTTTTTATCACCGCCTATGACCAGTATGCGGTCAAAGCATTTGAAGCCCGGGCCGTGGATTATTTGATGAAGCCCTTTTCCCCGGATCGCCTGGCCCAGAGCCTGGAGCGTGTTCGTCAGATGTCGGCCGTACGGCAGGAGGAAGCGTTCCAGGCTGCCCTGTCCCAATTCACAGCCATCACCGCTGCCCCCAAACCCCGGCGCAAAGTGGCCGTGGAGCAGGACGGCCGGATCACCCTTTTGAACCCCGAGGATATTGTTTTCTGCCAGTACCGGGATAAACGGATCATGGTCCATACCCGCCTGGAAACCTACCTGGTCCACGGGATTCACACCCTGGACCAATTGGAAAAACATCTGGATGGGGATCTTTTTTTTCGCAACCACAGGAGCACCCTGGTGAATTTTGATCAAATCCAGGAGTTCAGCCCCTGGTTCAATGGCAAGTATCACATTCGAATGAAGGATCAGGGGGCCTCGGAACTCACCGTGACCCGCGACCGGGTGCGTAGATTCAAGGCGCTGCTGGGGCTCCGATGACCATAAACCTTAATCTGCTCATCAACCTGGCCCAGCATGCCAGTTTTATTGTGGCCGGTGCCCTGATTCTCCTGGCTGCTTCCCCGGTGGACCGGGCGGGCATTGGCAACCATTCCCGGTTCAATCAACTCTTCCTCATTTGCTTCTTTGGCCTGTTGGGGATCATGGGGACCTATTCGGGCAACCAGATTTTTCAATCCTTTGCCAATCTTAGGGCCATGGGCATTGTTGCCGCCGGACTCTATGGTGGGGTGACCGTGGGGGCCGGAGCGGGGTTTCTAGCCGGGGCCCACCGTTTCCTCATAGATCCCTGGGGCTTTTCAGCCATTCCCTGTTCCATCGCCACCTTCATGGAGGGGCTTCTTTCCGGCTATCTTTCCACCCGCCTGGGGCGATGGCGGCAGAACTGGGCTGTGGCTGCCTTGATTTGTTTTGTGGGGGAAGGGCTTCACATGCTGTTGGTGGTGGCCATAAGCCGCCCGATTCCCGATGCCGTGGAGCTGGTTTCCATCATTGCATTGCCCATGATGGTGGCAAATCCCGTGGGTACGGCCCTGTTCATTCATCTCACCAAAATCCTCTCCCTGAGGCGGGAACAGCGGGAGTCCACCCAGGCACAGACCGTATTGGACATTGCCAATGAAACCGTGCGCTATTTCAGGACCGGTCTCACCCCGGCTTCGGCCCGGAAAACCGCCCGGATCATCTATGATCGTCTGGCCGTGGCTGCGGTGTCCATAACCGATACCAGGATTATACTGGCCCACGTGGGAACAGGCGCCGACCACCACCTGGCCGGGGAAAAAATTCTGACCAAGGCCACCCAGGAGGTCATGGATTCGGGCCGGCCCCGGTTCCTCAGGGAGGCCGATGCCATTGGGTGCGATGTGCCGGGCTGTCCATTGAAATCAGCCATTGTGGTTCCCCTGGTCAAGGATGGCCAAGTCATTGGAACCCTGAAATTATATGGGGCCGGTGATGCTTCACTGGACCAGGTGAAGTTTAATATTGCAAAGGGATTGACCAGTCTTTTTGCCACCCAGTTTGAACTGGAGAACATCCGGAAGGCAGAACAGCTCCTGGCACAGACCCGACTTCGCCATCTCCAGGCCCAGATTAATCCCCATTTTCTCTTTAATTCCTTGAATACCATTGCCTCCTTCTGCCGCACCCGGCCGGCCCGGGCCAGGGATCTGATCCTGGATCTTTCCTCCTATATGAGAAGAAACCTCAGCGCCAGCCAGGGGATGATTCGCCTGGAGGAGGAGTTGAACCAGATTAAATCCTATGTGGCCATTGAGCAGGCCCGGTTTGGTGAGCGCATCGAATTCTCCCTGGAGGTGGACAACGATTGTAAGCAGTTGATGATCCCGGCCCTGATGATTCAACCCTTGGTTGAAAACGCCATCCGCCACGGCATTCTGGCCAGCGACCATGGCCGCCGGGTTTCCCTTTCCGTCACCGGAGATCGGGCCGGTGCCGCCGTTCGTATCCGGGACGATGGGGCCGGCATGGACACGTCCCACCTGGATGATCTCTTTATGGAGACTTCTGATTTTTCTGCCCCGGGTGGCGTGGGCCTGGCCAATACCCGCAATCGCCTGGACCAGCTCTACGGTGAAGCCCATGGATTTTCAGTCCAGAGCACTCCGGGACAGGGCACTTGCGTTTGTTTCACCATCCCGGCCCTTGCCAAGTCTACCCCTGGGGCTGCCTAAAAACCTTAGCATTTCAAGGTGATGCACTTCAGCAATTGAATCTGTCATTTCAACCCCCGGATATGACCGTTCAACCCAAACTCCTTTGGCCCGGGGCCGGGCCTTGATATAGGAAATCCAATTTCCAGGGACTATTGAATCGGGCCCGGATACGACCCTGGGGAGAACGGATTCGGGTCGGAAAACAAGGAGATACAAATGGATGCATTAATTATCATGGTGGCTGCCTTTGCCGGGTACATTGTCATGTACCGCCTCTACGGCAAATTCATCGGCAGCAGGATTTTCAATTTATCTGCCCAGGCCAAGGTGCCTTCCGTTGAAATGGAAGACGGGGTGGACTACGTGCCCACCAAGAAAGAGGTGATCTTCGGCCATCACTTTACCTCCATTTCAGGCACCGGTCCCATTGTGGGCCCGGCTGTGGCCATAATCTGGGGCTGGGTACCGGCCCTGATCTGGGTCTTTGTAGGCAGTATCTTCATGGGGGCGGTCCATGATTTCGGCGCCTTGATCATTTCCATGCGGAACCAGGGCAAGTCCATTGCCGACTATACCTCCAAGTACATTAATCCCAGAACGCGGTTTTTCTTTTTCCTCATCGTATTTCTGGAACTCTGGATTGTCATCGCCATTTTTGGCCTGGTTATCGCCGTGGTTTTTGCCATGTATCCGGCCTCGGTATTTCCGGTCTGGTTTGAAGTGGCCATTGCCCTTTATCTCGGCCATGCCATTTATAAACAGGGTAAGAGCATCATGACCTGGTCCATCATTGCGGTGATCCTCATGTACGTCACCGTATTCATCGGTGCCTGGATGCCCATTAAGATGCCTGCCGTCGCCGGCATTCCCGCAACCGGTGTCTGGACCATCATATTGCTGGCCTATGCCTTCATCGCCTCCACCCTGCCGGTGACAACATTACTCCAGCCCCGGGATTTTATTAATTCCCATCAGCTCATCATTGCCATGGCCCTGCTCATCCTGGGCGTGCTTTTCTCCGCATTTGGCGGGAATTTGCACCTGGTGGCCCCGGCCATCCAGACCGCCCCGGCCCAGGCACCCCCCATGTGGCCCTTCCTCTTCATCACCATTGCCTGCGGTGCCATTTCCGGCTTCCATTCCCTGGTATCCTCGGGCACCTCAGCCAAACAGGTAAGAAATGAAGAAGACTCCCTCTTTGTTGGATACGGCTCCATGCTCATGGAAGGTGCCCTGGCCACCTTGGTGATCATTGCCGTGGCCGCCGGTATCGGCATGGGCTATGTGACCAAGTCCGGTGAAACCCTTGTGGGGGCAGCCGCCTGGACCACCCATTATTCTTCATGGGCCGCAGCCGCCGGCCTCGGTTCCAAGGTTGCCGCCTTTGTAAACGGTGCCGCCAACATGATTGCCTCCACCGGTTTGCCCAACGGGGTTGCCGTGGTGGTCATGGGGGTTTTTGTGGCCTCATTTGCCGGTACTACCCTGGATACGGCCACCCGGATCCAGCGTTATATCGTGGCCGAACTCTTTGGCAGTCTGAAGTTGACCTTCCTTACCGGTAAATACATGGCCACCTTTGTGGCCGTCTTTTCCGCGCTGCTCCTGGCCTTTGCTTCCGGTGCCGGCGGTAAAGGTGCCCTGGCTCTCTGGCCCCTTTTTGGTGCCGTGAACCAGACCCTGGCCGGTCTGGCCCTGATGATCATCACCGTCTATCTGAAAAACCGGGGCGGTATGAAGTGGCTCATCTCCGGCATCCCGGCCGCATTGATGATGTCCATGACCATCTGGGCCTTGATCATTAACCAGGGGAAATTCATGGCCGGGGATAAAATGCTCCTCACCGTGGTCAACGGCATCATTCTTTTCATTGCCCTTTGGATCGTTGTGGAAGGCGTATTAAAGCTTATGACCACCGGATCCGGGGAAGAAAAAGAGACCCCGGTTTACTCCGAATAAACGCCCCCTTAAAGCCACCGCCAAAGGGAAATGACCCCCCTGGTGGTGGACGGATATGCCATCCATGGATTTGTACCCCAAATCCATGGATGGCGGCCTTGCTTATTTTTCCCCCTCAAGCCAAAAAGGGGGATTGCCATGGAATATTTAATTGGGAGATATAAATGATATACCGGCTCAAACAGGTTTATATGACCGGAATTATACCCGCTGTGATCTTGGCAGGGGGCATTGAAACGGCCAGGTTCATGGGGGTGTTGCCCCGGGGCATGGCCCCGGCGCCGGAGTGGGTGGCCCGTGGGTCCTTCATTTTGGCGGCACTCACAGCCCTGGCCGGACCGGTGCTCATCCGGGCGCTCTTTGCCCATTTCCATGGTGGCTCTACCCAGGTCGCCCCGGGGCCGTTTTTCAGGTTTCAACTGGGGTTGCTGCTGATTCCAATGGTTACTCCCTATCTGGCCTGTGCTGCATTGGCGTTGGAGTTTCCCCGATTCTACGGGGGCGGCATTGTCCTCATGGCCCTTTATGCGGTCTATTATTATTATCCGTCGGAGCAACGGATCAATTTTGATAAACGAATTTTTCGGGTGGGTGACAATGGGAGTGAATGACTATTTTCAACGGCTGATGGCCGGCATAAAATCAAGCTGGGAAACCGCCGATCAGGTGGCCCGGGAAAAGGCCGTGGAAACCCTGGAGGCCGAAGTGGAGGAAATGGAAACCATCTTTGCCGTTCTGACCCAGGGGGCTTTCATTGGCTTGCCTTCTCCCCCGGCTCAGATCAGCCTGGATCTTCTCCCCATGATGGAGGCAGATTTAATACTGCTTCTGGATCGTGTGGACACCGCTAACCAGCCGCTTTCAAGGCTTTTTTCCGTTTTTGAGGTTTCCTGATGTCCCTTAAAACTCTATTTGTCCTGGGCAAGGGGGGAACCGGAAAGTCAACCATTGCAGCCCTCATGGCCCTGGAATTGGCCGGTCGGAACAAGAAAACCCTTTTGGTTTCACTGGACGATGCCCACAATCAGTCGGATATTTTCCAGACCCGCTTCACCCACAAGCCCGTCCGGGTTTCACCATACCTGCGGGTGATCCAGTTGGACCGGGACCGTGAAATCCACCGCTACCTCAAAGGTTCCGCGGCCCAGGTCAAGCATAGCTTTTCCTATCTCACCGCCTTTAATCTGGATCATTATTTCGACGTGCTTAAACTTTCCCCAGGCATGGAGGAGTATGCCCTGGTCACAGCCTACGAAGCCCTGATCGGCGAATATAAGGATTATGATTACCTCATTGCCGATATGCCGCCCACGGCATTGAGCATGCGTTTTTTTAACCTGCCCGCCCTCTCTTTGACCTGGATCGAGCAATTGGAAAAACTCCGCATGGAAATCCGGAAGAAAAAAGAGGTCATCTCCACCATCCGCATGGGTAAAAAAGAATTGGAACAGGATAAGATTCTTTCCAGGATCCACCAGATCAAATCCCAATATAAGAAGACCCTTACCGCGTTCCAGGACCCGGCCCGGACGCGGATCATCACTGTCTCCAACCCCGATGCACTTTCCGGGTCTGAAACCGTCCGGATCAACGACCAACTCGCCGCTTTGGATATGCCTGTCACGGGGCGGATTCTCAACCAGCGGGCTCCCGGGCATCAAGGGCCTGGACCTGGGGA
>JAKSBM010000378.1 GCA_022361135.1 Desulfobacterales bacterium
CCACTACGTCACCCACGACCAGGTGGAGGCCCTCACCTTTGCCGACCAGGTCATTGTCATGTACGAAGGGGCCATTGTCCAAACCGGTACCCCCGAAGAACTCTTTGAAAACCCCGGCCATAAATTCGTGGGCTACTTCATTGGCAGCCCGGGCATGAACTTTCTGGATTTCACCCTGGAAGGGGGGCGGGCCCATGTCCGGGAAAATGGAGAATCCATCGTGGAATTGGAATTGAATCCGGACATGGTCCAGGATGCGGCCCGGGCATTGGAAAACGACCCCGCCACCCGACTGGAATTGGGCATCCGCCCCCTTTACCTGGACCTTGGCCGCCCGGAAGAACCCAACAGCTGCCCGGCCCGGGTCATGGGGATGGAAGACCAGGGGAACCATAAAATCCTCACCCTGCTCCCCCGGGGGGGCCGCACCCCGCTCAAAGCCCGGGTGGAGGGAGACGCCACCCTGCCCGGGGAGGAGGCCTGGATCAAATTTCCCAAGGATAAAATCCGAATCTTTGCCAATGAAAAAGCCCTGGGAGGTGACCATGGATAAGTGGAAAAACAATAAAGCCTGGTTCCTGGTCCTTCCGGTCTTCATCCTGGTGGCCTTTTCCGCCATCATCCCCCTGATGACCGTGGTGAACTACAGCCTCCAGGATATTTTCGGGCCGGGCCAACGCATCTTTGTGGGAACGGAATGGTTTGAGGAGGTCCTGGCCGACACCCGGCTCCACCGGGCATTGGGACGACAACTCCTCTTTTCCGCCCTGGTCCTGCTCATTGAAATGCCCCTGGGCATTCTCATTGCCCTGGCCATGCCCAAAAAGGGCTGGCCCGCAGCCATATCCCTGGTCCTCATCGCCCTGCCCCTGCTCATTCCATGGAATGTCATCGGCACCATCTGGATCATTTTCACCCGGCCGGACATCGGCCTCATGGGATGGCTCCTCAATGGGCTGGGCATCCACTTTGAACATACGGCAAGCCCCCTGGAAGCCTGGATCACGGTGATGCTCATGGAAGTCTGGCATTGGACCCCCCTGGTGGTCCTCTTGGCCTATGCCGGACTCCAGGCCATTCCCCAGGCCTATTTCCAGGCCGCCAAAATCGACGGGGCCTCCACCTGGGCGGTCTTTAGATACATCCAATTGCCCAAGATGCGGGGGGTGCTCACCATTGCCCTTCTCCTGCGGTTCATGGACAGCTTCCTCATCTATGCCGAACCCTTTGTCCTCACCGGCGGGGGACCGGGCAACGCCACCACCTTTTTGTCCATCTACCTGGTGAAAATCGCCGTGGGACAATTTGACCTGGGGCCGGCTGCAGCCTTTTCCCTGGTCTATTTCCTCATTGTCCTGCTCTTTTC
>JAKSBM010000796.1 GCA_022361135.1 Desulfobacterales bacterium
TCGGGAAGCGAAGCCCACATGCGCAAGCATCCGCCTTTGAGTTACCTGGCCTGCCCGGTATCCCCCCTGGTCCAGAAAAAGGACACCATTGACAGCGCCATGATTTTTGCCCAGGCCGGTTTACCCCTGGGCATCGCCACCATGCCCCTGGTGGGGGGAACCGCACCCTCGTCCCAATCCGGCTACATTGCCCTGGGGAATGCGGAAATCCTGAGCCTCAACTGTCTGATCCAATTAATGTATCCGGGAACCGGTGTCTATTACGCCCTCTTCTCCACCTCCATGAACCCCTATACCGGAGGCTGCCTCTCATCAACACCCAACCAACCCCTGCTAAACACCTGCCCCAGCCAATTGGCCCACTTCTACGGCATGCCTTCGGTGAGTGGATACGGCGGGGTGGACGAAAACATCCCCCTGAACAGCCTGGCCATGGGACATGACATCTCCATCGACGCCCTGCTCTGCTACTTCACCGGACCGGACATGATCCTGAACTTCGGCCTCACCGACAACGACACCCTGTGCTATCCCCAACGCCTGGTCATCGATGATTACATCAATGGTGAAATGGAAGCCATTGCAAAGGGGTTGGACTTTGACAACCTCGACAATGCCGTGGATGAGGTCATTTCCATTGGAGCCGGTGGCTCCTACATTGCCAGCCCCTGGTCGGCAATGAATCTGAGAAACTACTGGCATAAAAACATCCGTTACCAATGGCAGGCGCCGAAAAAGGAATTCAGGGACATCACCGAATCCGCCGTGGAAAAGGCCAAGTGGATTCTGGACAACCATCAGCCGGTCCCCCTGGCCGATGACGCCTCCCGCGAAATGGATCAAATCCTGGCAGCGGCAGACAAGGAATTGCTCAAGTAACCCAGGGCCCCAAAGGGTCCATCACCCCAAACCATATGCGCATGGATATTTCCCGGATATCAGCCCCCATTGATTTGGGCAACCCTGGCAAATCCACATGATGAAATGTCCGGCCAAAGGAGGAGAAGAATGATTGGCAGCAACAGGCTGGAGAGTGCCTTCTCCCAGCAACTGGGATGCGGTATTTCCATCTACACCCAGGAAGAATTGGAGCGAATGCACAATGCAAGTCTCTACATTCTCCAACACGTGGGAATTGAAATACTGGACGACAACGCCCGAAGCATTTATGCCGACGGCGGATGCCGCATCGACACCGAAAAGAAAAAAGTGTTTATCCCCCCGCACCTGGTGGAAACATGCACCCAGAAAACCCCACCCCTGGTAAGCTTCAAGGCGAGAAATCCGAAAAATGATTTCCTGGCCGGGGAAAACCGGGTCAGCTTTATTCCCTTTGGGGTGGGGCTGCACATGGAGGACATTTACACCCGCAAGGTTCGCCAGGCCACATTGGATGACCTTGAGAACGCCATGCGGGTCTGTGATGCATTGGATTGTTTGGACATGAACCTGGCCGTTGTGGCCCCCCATGATGTGCCCGAGCACCTGGTTGACCTCTATGCCACGGCCGCTGGATTTAAAAATTCATCCAAGCACTTCTGGGCGGACGGCCAGGGCAAGGAGATGGCCGCCATCCAGATCAAAATGGCTGAAATGGTTGCCGGGGGAACCAAGGAGCTCAAGGAAAGACCCATATTTTCCTTTGGGGTCTGCCCGGTTTCCCCACTGCGACTCCCACCCGAGGCCACGGAAGTCATTGTCCTCGCCGCCGAATACGGCATTCCGGTTTGCGTTTTGAGCATGGCCATGGCAGGTGCCACGGGGCCAATGACCCTGGCCGGAACCATTGCCCTGCACAATGCAGAAATCCTGGCGGGACTGGTCCTTACCCAACTCACAGCACCTGGTACCCAGTTTTACTATGGGTCTTCCACCACAACCTTCGATATGCGATACAGTGCAGCCACGGTGGGTGCGCCGGAATTCGGTCTTCTCAATGCCTCCTTGGCGCAGATGGCCAAATTCTACAACGTCCCCTCCCTGGTCGGTGGATTGTAGGCAGATGCAAAGATCAGCGATGCCCAGGCGGGCCATGAAAAGACCATTACCGGTTTACTGGCGGCGTTGGCAGGGGCCAACATCATCTACGGTGCCGGTATGCTTGACATGGGCATGGGCTTTAGTTACCCCCAATTACTCCTGGACCACGACCTGATCAAGATGATCAGACGAACCGTTCAGGGGGTGGAGGTTTCCGATGAAACCATTGCCCTTGAGGTCATAGAAAAGATTGGCGTGGGCGGTCATTTTCTTTCGGATCCCCATACATTGAAATACATGCGCACCGAACAGGTCCAACCGGAGCTGCTCACCCGCATGAGCCGGGAACAATGGGAAAAGAAGGGAAGCCAGGACATACGGGAGGCGGCCCGGGAAAAAGCAGTGGATCTATATGAAAACTATCAACCCGATCCCCTGCCCCAGGGACTGTCCCAGGAATTTGACAAATTGTTGAAGAGTGTTGAGTAGCAATTATTCGCCCCCTTCTCCCAACCGGGACAAGGGGGCCTAAAAATGAATACAGGAAAAAGCCATGACAGAGACAAATGTTTCCCAACTCAAACGAAGTGCAACCTGGAAATTGGGCCTGACCATCATTTTAAGCGGCATTCTGGACTGGACCTACCTGAGCGGTCCGGCCGTGGAAAAGGTCGGTGCCCTGGCGCCACTGGCCTGGTTGTGTACGGTGGTGGCCGTGGGCGTCATCTGCTACACCTCCCTTGAAATCCTCCTCATGTTCCCGGACAAGGCCGGGGGATTGGCCACCTGCATCATCGAAGGGTACAAAAAACGCCACCCCATTTTTGCCGTCATTTCCCAATGGGGGTATGTGACGGGCTGGGGACTTGCCGTGGGGGCCGTGGCAGCCTTTGCCAGTTATTTTATCCAATATTTTATTCCCTTTCCCGATACCTATCTCAACTATGTGGCCGTTGCCATCCTTACCCTGGTCTTTGGCATCAACCTCATCAGTGTTGAATTCATCGAAAAAATCCAGAACCTGATGTTTATCCTTTTCGCATTGACCTTTGCGGTCATCGTGGGGGCCTTCATCAAGCTGCCCATGCTTTCCCCGGATTTCTCCGCCGTTCAAATCAACGCTGGAAGCGGAAACCCCATTTTGATTTTCCTCAGTTCATGTTTCCTGGTGGGCTGGTCTGCAGCAGCCATGGAAGCGGTTCTCACCCTGATTGCAGAATACCGTGAACCGGAAAAGGATACCAAAAAGGCCCTGGCATCATCGGCCACGGTCATGTTCATCATGACCCTGGGCATCTGCAGCGCCATGACCTGGTACCTGCCCCTGGACGTGGTTCTCAACGATCCCTACACCCCCCTTCTGCCCCTGGCCAACGCCGTATACGGCCCTGTATTCACAAAGGTGTTCGGCGTATTTCTCATCCTCGGCCTGATCATCGGTACCAATGCCTGCTTTCTTCCCGCTTCCCGGGTGCTCTATGAGGCATCCCAGAGTGGGCTCATGCCCAAGTGTTTCGGAAAACTGAATAAAAACCAGATTCCGGTTACGGCCATTGCAGCCATCTATGCCGTGAACCTGATTTTTCTACTCACCTCGGGGGGGGAACAGCCCACCTTCATGGTTGTTGCAGGCGGTATTTCCTATTTTCTAATGGTCTTTTTCGCAGGTCTGGCCGTTCCGGTTATGCGCCGGGACTTCCCGGACATTGCACGGCCCTATAAAACCCCCAATTGGATCTGCTACCTGAGTGTGGTGGCCGCCTTTTTTTACCTGTCCATGCTCATTGCCGGCACCATCCCCTATGGCGTGAAAAATATCCTCTACGGCCTGGCGGCAACCCTCATTGCCCTGCCCCTGTATTGGTACCGGATCCATGTGGAAGACAAACGCTCCCAGCGTGTTTAGCATCGGAACCGCCAACCCCATTCCACCGGTGGTCGACTGCACGGGCAGCGGCCGCCGGCACATAAGGAATCCATATGACCGAACAGCATACAACAGCTTTGACCCCGGACACGGAATTGGAAACCGACACAGGGACCATTTCCAATGAAAATTATCAGCAGGTATTGGAAGATGAAATCATTCGGCGAATCCACATCATTGAATCCCCGACATACAAAGGGGTCAAACGATTCAGCAAAGCAGACACAATCTGTGCTCTAGGCTTGGCCGGTATCATGTTCATTCTGGTCATCCTGGGCGCCCGCCTCTAACCCGATGACCAACGCCAGGATATGAAAAATTTCGGGAGATCGAAAACATGGACAATGTAAATCAAAAAGCAATGAATGAAGCCTTCTTCGGCACCATTCCCACCCTGAACACGCCGGCGGAACGGATCTATTCTTTCTGGGACATGGTCTGGCTGACCGGTGGCTATGCCATTGCAAGCTGGTGTTACGTACAGGGCGGCTGGCTGGCTTCCATGCTGACCTTCAAACAATTGATTTTTTCCACCCTCTTTGTATTTATCCTGGGTGGACTTTTTGCATATACCCTCACCATTATTTCCTGCCGCCACGGCATGGATGTCTTTTTTTTCATGCGGGCCATCTTTGGAGAAACCGGGATGGCAATCATGATATTCCTCATCTTTGTTTCAGGATGGGGCTATTCCGCCATCAATGCCCAACTCTACGCCAACTCCTTTATTAAAATATTGGGCGCAGCCGGCTTTGAGCTGGGGCCGGCCTGGGTCCCCTGGTTGGGTTCATCCTGCGTAATCATCGGTACGGGCCTGGCCATCCGCGGCCCCATTGTGGTGAAATGGGCCACCCGAATCATGGTCCCCAGCCTTTTGGCCGTGGGGGCAATCATGATGTTCCTCCTGCTCAAAAACATGACATGGAACGGACTGAACAATCTGAAACCCATTGATGCCGCCGCCTATGCCGCACCATACCCCATTGCAGTGGAATGGAACCTGGCCTACGTATTGGCCTGGATATCCGTACTCGGCGTCATCCCCAGGTTTGCCAAATCCGAACGCATCTCCTATTGGAGCCATGTCCTTGGATTCAGCATAATCATGGGGGGATTTGTAATCCTTGGGGGCATGACCGGCCTGGTCATGGCGGCCAAGACCGGTGTGGTGAGCCTGGATCCCACCGAATGGCTCATCAGCCTGGGCGGCGCCTACCTGGGTTTGATGTCCGTTTTTGTTGTGGCCGTGGCCAACGTCACCACCACGGCAATTGATCTGTACAGCGTCACCGTAAGTTCCAAAATCCTCCGTCCCACAGCGGAATTCGAATGGGTCTGCCTGGGCTGGTCCGCATTCATTCTGGTGCTGTTGTTCTGGGGGGGAATCTGGAGATACTACAACACATTCCTCGGGGTGGTGGGAATCATTGTGGGACCCATTCTGGGACTGATCCTGACGGATTACTTCCTTGTGCGGGACCAGAAAATATCAATGAAGGATGCCTATATGGTCCAGGGAAATCGCAAATACCGTTACACCGGTGGTTTCAATTTAATTTCCCTGGCCTGTTTCGCCTTGGGTGTCGGGGCCTATATCATGTGCTACGACTCCATCAACACCATGCCCAAACAAAAGATATTTTACGTTTGCACCGCCACGGGCTGGTCCATCATGGTCAGTTCACTGAGTTATTATCTGATCAGTAAAATCCCGGTTTTCAACGCCTATATGGTTCCTGAAAACCATTAATCGGTCCTGTCCCCATGGGAGCCCGCCAAAAAGTCCACCCCGTCCCGCACCACCAGGTAGAGGGAGGGGACCACGATGAGGGTTAATACGGTGGCGGCCATGAGGCCGAAACTGATGCTCACGGCCATGGGGATGAGGAACTGGGCCTGGAAACTGGTTTCCGTGAGCAGGGGGAGGAGTCCGGCCACGGTGGTCACCGAGGTGAGGAGCACCGGCCGGAACCGATCCTGGCCCGAGGTCAAAATGGCCGCTTCGGGGCTGTCCCCGGCCCGGACCCGATTGTTGGCGAAATCAATGAGGATCAGGGAGTCGTTCACCACAATCCCCGACAGGGCCACAATGCCGAAGATGGAAATAATGGTGATGTCCAATCCCATGACCAGGTGACCGAAGACCGCCCCCACCAACCCAAAGGGGATGGCGGCCATGATGATGACAGGCTGGGCATAGGAACGGAACTGGCTTGCCAACAGCAGGAAAATGACCATGGCGGCCAGGGAAAACCCCAGGACCAGACTGTCGATGGATTCCTGGGTCCGCTTGGCCTGTCCCTCCAGATCGTAGTTCACCCCGGGAAAATGGTGCTTCAACCGGGGAAGGAAGCCTGCGGCCAGATCCGCGGTGATATTCCTGGCATTGGCCTTGTCCTCGTCCAAATCCGAAATCACGGTGATCACCCGTTTCCGGTCCACCCGCCGGATGGTGGAATAGCCCTGGCGGGTTTCCCGCCGGGCCACCTGGTTCAGGGGAATCTCCCGGCCGTCCCGGGTGCGGATGCGCAACTCTTCAATGCTGGCCTCACTCTCCCGGGCCGCCTGGTCGTAGCGGACCATGACCTTGATGTCGTGCTTACCCCGCTGGATTTTCAACACCTCCTCACCATAGTAAGCCTGGCGGATCTGCCGGGCAATGTCGGCCAGGGTGATGCCCAGGGACTGGGCCCCCTCCCGGATGAAAATCTGTTTCTCCTGTTTGCCCGGCCGGAAATCGTCGGTGATGTCATAGGTCCCCGGGTAGGTGGCGATCTCCTGTTTCAACGCCCTTGCGGCGGCCTGGAGCTGGGCCAGGTTCGGGCCGTTCAACTGCACCTCAATGGGATTGCCCCCGGGCCCCGAGGAAATTACGGAAAAGGTCAGCTGCTCGGCCCCGGGGATGGTGCCGGTGAGTTCCCGCCATTTGGCCGTGATCTCCGGTGCCGGGATATCGGGCCGCCGCCCCGCGGGAAGGACCTCAATCCAGGCCTCGCCGCAATGCCCGCCATAAACCCCGGGCTTCCAATCCTTCCGGGGGATGATCCCCACCTGGGAATAGGTATTCACAATGAGATCCGCCCCGTCCACGGTGCGGTCCCTGAAATGGTCATTCAAAGCAAAGGCTCCATCTTCAATGCGCTTCACCGTGGCCGCGGTGATCTCCCTGGGGGTGCCCTGGGGATAAATGATATCGGAAATGATCCAATTGGAATCGGTTTTGGGAAAAAAGACAAAGGGGACATGTCCCCCGGCAATGAGGCCGATGCTGAGCATGAAGGCCCCCAAGGCCAGGGCCAGGGTTAAATACCGATTGCGAATACAGTATTTGAGCACCGGGGCATACCGTTTCCGGATGACATGGGTAAGACCGGCCTCAACCCGGGATCGAAGCTTTTCATGGCGGTGCCGCAGCCGGGTCTTGGCCGCTGTAATCCCCAGGGCAAAACGGGAGGGGGCTTTTCCCCGGTCCCGGAGGGTGGCCTCCAGGTGGGCCGGCAGGATGACAAAGGCCTCCAACAGGGAGGCGGCCAGGATACAGATCACGGCCTGGGGCATGACATATACAAATTTCCCCATGATCCCGGCAATGTGCATGAGGGGGGTAAAAGCCACAATGGTGGTGGCAACGGCCATGAGCACCGGAGTGCCGATCTGTGCCATGGAATCCAGGACGGCCTGGCGGGGGGACTTACCCATGGAATAGTGGGTAAAGACATTTTCCCCCACGATGATGGCATCGTCCACCAGGATGCCCAGGGTCATGATAAAGCCGAACATGGAAAGCATATTAATGGAAGCCCCCAGGTATTCCAGCACCAGAAAGGCCCCCATGAAGGAAATGGGAATGCCGAAGGAAACCCAGAAGGCCAAGCCCAAATCCAAAAACAGGGCCAGAACGATGAAGACCAGAAGGATCCCCTGCCACCCGTTTTTCAAAAGCAGGTCAATGCGATCCTGGACCATGTCGGCTATGTTGACCCAATACCCCAGGGAAATTCCCCGGGGCATGCGATCCCGTTGTTCATCCATGTATTGAATGGCGGCATTGGAGATGGCAATGGTGTCCTGGGAATCGGTGCGTTTCACCACCACCATGGCGGCGGGTTTCCCATTGAACCGGGCCCGGACATCGCTGTCCTCAAACCCGTCCCGGACCCGGGCCACATCCCCCAGCCGGATGAGGGTGCCGTCGGTGCGGGTCACCAGGGGGATGGTTTCATATTCCTCACCCGTGTATTTCTTCCCCTTGGCCCGGACCAGGAACTCTCCCCCCCGGGTTTTAATGCGCCCTCCGGGCAACTCCAGGCTCCCGGTTTTCACGGCGGCGGCCACATCATCAAAGGAAAGGTGGTACCGGCGCAGGGCCGCTTCGGAAACCTCAATGGAAATTTCAAATTCCCGCACCCCTGTGACCTCGGCCAGGGAAATGGCATCGGTTTCCACCAGATCGTCCCGGATCTTTTCGGCGGTCTCCTTGAGAAGCTGTTCATCCACATCCCCGTATACGGCCAGATAAATGGCCGGCTCATTGGAGGTGAGTTCCTGGACCACGGGATCCTCGGCTTCTTCGGGAAAGGAATCGATGAGATCCACCTCGGTGCGGACCTCGTCCAGTTTTTCATTGATATCCGTACCCGGTATCAACTCCAGGGTTACGGACCCGTGCCCCTCCTTGGCCGTGGCATGGATGGTCTTCACATCCTCCAGGCTTTTAAGCTGCTCCTCGATCTTGATGCAGATCCCCTCTTCCACCTCCTCGGGTGAGGCACCGGGATAGGAGACGGAAACATGGATCATATCCAGGGAGAACTGGGGAAACATTTCCCGCTTCATGTTCAGCACCACATAGAGGCCGGCCACAATGACAAAAACCATGATCAGATTCACCGAAACCCGGTGATCCACGGACCATCTACCCAGAAATTTCATGGCCTATTCCCCCCCGGATTCGGGTTTGGAAGGAAGAAGGACCAGGGCCATGCCGTCCACGGCGCCGGGCAGGGGCGAAGTAATGACCTGGTCCCCGGGATTCACCCCCTGGTGTACCAGGGCCACCTCCCCCTGGGTACGCAGGACAGACACCTTCTGGATTCGCAATTTCCCATCTTCATAAAGATAAAGACGCTGGCCCACATGGACCCAATGCCGGGGCAGGACATAGACGGATTCGGTCCGAAGCCCCTGGATCCGGCAATTTACAAAGGTGCCGGGCTTGAGGATAAAATCCGTGTCCCCTGCCGCGGGTACCAGCTCCAGGGTCATGGGCAGGGTCCGGGTGGTTTCATCCACGGCCGCCCCCAGGCGGGCCACCCGGGCGGCATGGGCCCTGTCCGGAGAAAAACGGCCCTCCCCCACCCCGGGCCAAACCCAGGCCTTGAGGCGGGCCCGGGCATCGGGATTCCCATCCGGGGCCGTCAGTCCCCGGCCCAGCCATTGGAGCTGCTCCAGGGGAATGGCCACCTCCAGGTCCAATGCATCGGCCAGGTAAAGGGAGCCCAATCCCTGGCCGGGATTGACAAATTCCCCCACCTCCACGTTCTTTTCCAGGACCCAGGCCTTGAAAGGCGTCTTGATTTCGGTTTTGGACAAATTCAGGGCGGCCATGTCTGCGGAGATTTCAGCCATGGACAGGGCAGCCCGTTTCTGGTCCATGAGGGTGGGGAGGAGTCGTTTTCGATTTTCCAGGGACTGGAGCTGAACCTGGGCGCTGAGGTGTTGTTGTTCGGCCCGGTCCAGGCTGTTCACCGAGGCAAAATCCCTTTTGTTCAGGGCCTGGATCCGGTCCAATTCCCGCCGGGCCAGTGCCAGGGCAGATTGGGACAGGGCAATGTCCCCATCCAGGTTCCGGGTTTCCTGCTCCAGATTTCGGATATCGATGCGGGCCTGGCGAACCCGGACCCGGGCGGAACGATGGTCCAGGGCATGGGTCCGGTCGTCCATGCGCACCAGGGCGCTTCCCTCGGCCAGGGCGCCACCGGCTTTGAATCCGGGATTGATCCAGAGGATCCGCCCCGGCACCTCGGCAATGACCCGTACCTTTTTCCGGGGGGAAAGGGTGCCAAAGGCCTCCACGGTCATGGTCCGATCCTCGGGATAGACCGCCTGGGCACGCACGCCCGGTGCCTTGGTCTCCGGGGGTTTTCGTTGGGGTTTGGGGCCGGCCTTTAAAAGGATAAAGGCCAGGATCAGGGCCGCCCCAAGGACCAGGGGGACCCGGATGATGCGAAGGAAGCGGGACAGAAAGGACGCAGAATGATTCTCCATGGGCACATCACTCCTTATGTCAGATGGGGTGCCCCGGACCGAATCCGGCCCATGGACACACTATTTTCGGTCCCGGCTTTCTCCTATTTTCCCCGGGTGGGGCAAATATCGTAAAGGGGACATTGGTCGCACAAGGGCTTTTTGGCGTCACAGATTTCACGGCCAAAATAAATGAGCTGGAGTCCCAGATCGTTCCAGGATTCCCTTGGGATGATCTCCATGAGATCGTACTCGGCCTTGACCGCATCCTTGTGACGGGTCAACCCCAGGCGATTGGACAGCCGCAGCACATGGGTGTCCACCACCATGGTCTGGTGGTCATAGGCCACGGAACGGACCAGGTTGGCCGTCTTCCGTCCCACCCCGGGCAGGGCCACCAGGGCATCCATGTCATCGGGCACCTCCCCCTGGTGTTTTTCCACCAGGGCACGGGCGCAGGCCTGGATATTTTTCGCCTTATTATTGTAAAATCCCGTGGAAAAAATAATCTGTTTAATCCCATCCAGGGGGGCCTGGGCCAACGCCGAAGCATGGGGATAATGGTCAAACAGAACCTGGGTCACCTTATTCACCTGATTGTCCGTGCACTGGGCCGAAAGAATGGTGGCGATGAGCAATTGAAACGGGCTTTCGTGGGTAAGCTGGGTCTTGACAACCGGGTATCGGCCCCTTAATGTCTCAATCAGGATTTGAACGCGTGACGATAATTTTTTCATAAGAAGTTTCTATATATGAATACAGATAAAACCACAAGACCCGTCCGGGCACTGGGACTTTGCTCCGGCGGTCTGGACAGTATCCTGTCCGCCCTGGTCCTCCAGGAGCAGGGCATTGAGACCACCTGGGTCAGCTTTGAGACGCCCTTTTTCTCGGCCAAGGCAGCCAAAAACGCCTCCCGCATGACCGGCATCCCCCTGATCATCAGAGACATCACCCCCCTGTACATGGAAATGATGCGGGCGCCCAAAGCCGGGTTCGGGAAAA
>JAKSBM010000549.1 GCA_022361135.1 Desulfobacterales bacterium
AGCGCAACGGAATGACACTAAATTCCCAAATAATTAAGACTGTCCTCTCCATTACGGGGGCAGTCTTAATACTCTCAACCAATGGTGCAACAAAGGATATAAGTGACCCCATTTCAATTATCCGCCCCATTTCATTCGGACATGTTATTCCGTCTCCCCAGGGGGATCGCATTGAAATTGATGCATCCATGGGACCTGCAATTCCCAGAAATTGCGGGTCAGGTTACGCACTCATCCAAGGGGGGCACTCTGGTCTGATTCGCATATATTCCACTGCCCCAGAAAAAGATATTCTGTTATTGTTTCCGGATAAAATAAAACAAGCTGCCTGCATTCTGGAAGGGATCCGAAAACGTTCCTCCTTCACCCCCAGAAAAACTCCGGAACAAACCTGGATAGATTTCCATTTAGGTGGATTGCTCCGCATTCAGCCGGGGCAATCCGACCTATCCTTTGACTTTAAATTCCCCGTGGATTTAGAAATGCCCACCCATTAACAACAAAAAAACAAAGCCATGAATAAAATCATTTTATCTTTCATTTGCACCGTCGTCCTTTCCATGGGATTTAGCATAGCCCAGGCCGAGACACAGGGTGTCATGCTCAGCCCCACCCGTATTATTTTCAAAGACAGACAACGCACGGCCGCAATTAAAGTCATCAACCCCAACACCCATGCCAATGGGTACCGCATTGACCTCATTACCATGCGAATGAATGAGAACGGCAATCTGACGGAAGTAGAAAATCCAACGGAAGGGGAACAAAACATCAAAAAAATGATTCGATACTCCCCCCGTCGGGTGGTCATAGGGCCCCAAAAATGGCAAACCCTTCGCCTTATGGTAAGAAAATCTCCGGATCTTCCTCCCGGAGAATACCGGACCCATCTGAAAATAACACCAACAACGGACGCGCCCCAAAAACAATTGGTGGAAAAATCCAGCAATTTCAAAATCAATTTGGACATGGCATTCGGTGTCAGCATCCCCATTATTATTCGCCATGGGGAAGGCCATGTTACATTCCAGGCCCGACGCACTGAAATCAAAAACATAGATGGAAAAGCAAACTTGAAAACCACATTATTCAGGGAAGGGGCCTACTCTTCCTTTTTTGACTTTTCCGCCCATGTGATTAAGGGAGGGGAAAGAATTGAAATCGCGACACAAAGGGGAATTGCTGCCTATCCTCCCCATGCGAACCGCATTGTCACCACGGAAATCAAAAACATCACCCCGTCAGAACTTGCGGGAGAATCCATCCAGATAGAACTCCATAACCGGGAATCCCAAACACCTCGATTATTGGGAAGCTGGAAATTACCCATCACACATCAGATGTGAACCATGGAGGGTTGCCTTCCCTGGACTTTCATACTTGTGATGATTTTCTGGGCGTCTTCTTTGTGATCAAACCGCCCCATGAGGATCTGATACCTTGAATTGGGGTCATGGGGATCAGCCTTCCGAATGGACAAAGTCCCCTGGGGATTCGCTTCAATAATCTTTTTGGCCCCGTTCACCGCCTCTTCATAGGTTTTAAAAACAGCGGCCTGAATGGAAAACTGATCTGTCCGCCCAATCATCATGGGCTTGCAATAGGGCTCTTTTATCTTTTTTTGCAATTGCGCAGCCTGGATCCCTTTGGTGAATTTCCCGGCGATGACCCGGTGCCAGATCCCCTTTTCTTTGCCCAGGTCAACGCTTTGAATCTGAAACGGAACGCTTCCCAAATCCCTGAGGTACAATCGTTTAAACCGTTTTACTCCCTTCAACGCATTTTCCTTTGTCCTATAGGATGCCAGGTGGACGCCCTTCTCTCCGCTTTTCAACGACATCACCCTTGCGTAGGGTGCATTCAATTTAAGGCCGGATTTTAATCGGGCCATATCTTCCCGACTCCCCGTCCCCGCACAAACCCGATACCAGGTCCCCTTACTCCCCAAATCCATTTTTACGATGGAGAAGTCAGCATCTTCCAGAAAATCTCCATACTTTTTCTGCTCGAATCGAATCCCGGCCAGGGCTTTCTCCATGCTGCGATAGGATGACAGATGGAGCCCGAAATTGGGCTCACCCTTGGGCTGTTCCATGGGAACAGTTTCCCTGCTCACTGTTTCCATGGGGGAAGGGGACAATGGTTCACTTTCATTTGATTCCGGAATTTCAGATTTCGCCAAAACCGATGGAGGCGTGCTTGCAGGCCCAGGAAGCATACCGCCGGCAGGTGAAATCCCAGGGGAAACCTTTGAATCCGGCCGGGCCCCAGCAATTGACGTCGGCGGTATCTTTGTCGGCCCAAATACAAGGTCCATATTACTGACCACATTCCCTTGACTGTTGATGGTCACCCCCTTGCCCGGCAAAGCGCCCTGCCCCAATGTTTTTTCAAATGCCGGATCCAACCGGACAAAATACTCACCCGGCGGCACCTTCATGAATAAATAAAATCCGTCATATTCGGATTTGGTGGTCCCCACAACCGTCCCGGCCTTATCAATCAATTGCAACGGTGCATGGGTTAATGCTTTCTTTCCCCCATTTCCATCGGCGATATACAGGGTACCGTCCACCTCACCCGTTGGAATCACCGGAATGTCCAGCAGATTGACATGCCCGGGTCGGGGCAGAATTGAATTGCCCTCGCTTACCGGCTCAAGGCAAGGATCTTCCAAACTTTCTTTCTGCAAAACGATATCGGTGCGGTGATATGCCTGAAGTCCCGTGAAAAAGGCAACCCCGTTTTCATCGGTTTCAGCTGTCCCGCCCCCCTGTTTGGATTCAACCTTCACACGTTCAAGGGGAGTGTCTCCCCGGTCAAATACCTTGTTGTTATTGTGGTCAAGATAGACACGGGCCGACAATGCGCCATGGTTGGCCTTTTTGATAGACGACGGTTTCACCTCACCGGACCAGGGTTCGGTTCCAATGGAGGTATTAAAGGAAAGGGAGGCATTAAAATTATGATTTGAATCGTAGGAAAGTTTAGGTGAAAGAATAAACTTTCCATTGTTCCAATTCAGCCCAAGCGTTCCCGTGGTCACATCGCCATCGACTTTATTATGGGTCAAGGAAAAATCCGAACTGATTCCGTCTCCGAAATCATATTGCGCAGAAGTCGTTATTTTTTCCAACTCCGATTCAGGGGAAAGGTAGTAATCAAGCCCGCCGCGTAACCGCCATTTCCCCAAACGGACATTGGCCAGACTCGATCCTTTCAACGAAGAAGATTCATTGGAAGACTCATCGGATTCCGTCTCCCAATCCAATCGGGAACTTACATGGACATTATTCCAATCCACGGCCAATCGTCCGCCAATGCTTTCCTGGCTGGAATATTTCCTCACGGTCCGATTGTAATCCAATGAAAAGGGCAGATCCGGCACATACTTGGCCCCCAGGATTATACCATCTGCGGAAAGCTGGGTTGATGATTCAACGGAATCCGAAGCGCTTGAAGTTCCTCCTTTGGTGAAATCCTGATAAAATTGCTGTTTAAATTTCAGATTGATATCGCCCAATTTCTTTTGAACCAATCCTTCAACGGCAGATCCGCCTTGCATGTCGTGAACAGCGTCGGCGCTAAAGAAGGTATCTCCCATACTCCCCTTGGCCCCCAAATTCAAATGAACCAAAGGGTCCCCATGGCTTTCCTGGGACATGAGTCCGGCCTGGAGGGAAATGTTCTTGGAAAGCCCGTATTGATACCGCCCGATGAACCGCATGGACCCTTCATCCTCTGCATCAAACTCATCATCGGGGTCATAGACCTGGGAATCTTTCTGGCTGAGGGAGGCCATGTATCGATGCTCTCCCTGGGTGATCATCCCTCCCCCCACATACCGTCGCTGGACCTCTTCCCTCTCCTGGCCCTGGGGACCGAAAAACTTCATGTGAAATTCATTCTCACCATGATAGAGCTGGATTTCCTCAAATCGATATTGGCCATCTGCCCCCACACGCATACTATCAAGCAGTACGCCGTTTCGATACAATTCCACATCCCAACCCGGTCCGGTGTTTCCCTCGAAGAAGGTGGTGTCGAACTCGGCACTTTGATTCAGTGGAATATTATCAACCGCAACCCCTCTCTCGGTACCGCCACCACCTGCAATGGGGAAATGGGGCAGACGAACATCCCCAAGGGAAAAGGAAGTTGCCTCCATGGGTCCGAGAAGATTGGCCCGGGGATCTTCCCTTTGTAAAGTAACTCTGACATCATCCAAAGGGGATTCGTCATCTCCACTGAGATAAATCTCGGAGTTCATGAAGGCCAAATCACCCCGGGCCAGCGCATAATACCGGCCACCCATGGAATCTGAATCGGAGTTGCCATAACGAAAAGTCCCCCCCATATCCATGAACAAAGGTTCCATAAACCTGTAGCGGGACTCGGCCAGGGGAAGCTGGGCTTCCATTGGGGATTGCGGCCGGTACTCCTGCCATTTCCCCTCCCTTTCCAATCGGGCCTGGAAAGGTAATTTTTCATGGGGGGAAACCTCCAGATTTTGAAGGGAAGCATCATACTTTAAATCCAGAGGAAAACACTGGGCAAAAACCTTCATATTCACATAGATATCATCTTCCCCGACAAAGACATCATCATGGGAACCGGCAAAGGTGTTTCCAGCGCTGTGAATCCGATTTTCATGAACATCCAGTTCAAACCTGCGATCCTCATTCAAAAACCACCCCTGGGCACGGCCTTTCTCCATATCCACACCAATATTAAAATCAAGAACCCGGGACAATTCTCCCAGGGGCAAAAAAACAGATCCCCGGCGCGAATACCCCAACAGTCCGGGGGTCAAGCTATACCCCTTACAGCTCACATTAAGGATTAATTCATTGTCCTCCATCCCCTCCAAGGGGAGTAAATCTGACAGAGGCGGAGCAGGTATTGGTGCACTGGCACGAGAAAGGCTTGGCTGTGGCAATGAATCATCCGAGGCCACCTTTGGGGAGGAAGAAACGGGGGATGTCGGGATCAATTGCTCCCCCCGTCGGAAAGGAATAATGGTACCTTTCACCGAAGGTGATTTTACATCAATTTGTGATTGAATCTGATTCCGGTTGAAAAGGTGAATACCTTCTCGCTCCAAGGCCTGGGTCAACGTATCAAATTTTGCCCAGTCAACCGTTTCACCGGCTTGAAATGCTTCGACCATACCGTGGCGTTGGATCACCATATCTGCAACGGCCAGGGTTCGGTTGTCATTTTTTTGACTTAATTGCTGCCAACGCCCATATTGTTTTGACGATTTCAAGAGCGAATCAGCCATTGCAATCCGGAACCCACCAGGGGGTGTCCCCGGCTGCTTTTCCCTTGCAGACTGGGGCATTACAACGGCATTTGAGTCAGTGTAGAGAACCGGTTTCATCGCTCATCTCAGGTTTCAATTTCAGCCACAATTAACTACCTAAGACACAAAGCAAGTAATATACCAGTACTATACTAACATTTCACTCCCCCATAGTAATTGAGTATCATGCTTCCCCCCCCAGGCTCATTGGAGCCGAGCCACATAGACGGTGTTCCCACAATCCTCCCCGGTAAAGGGATTGTAGAATTCCACCAGATGGGCCTGGACATGGGGAAATACCGTTTTCAAATGGGTGGTGAACTCGGCATCGGGCTCGTCGTCGGACCAGAGACCGAAAACACCGCCGGGTTTGAGGTGGGAGGCAAGCTCGGTTAGGCCTTCCCGGGTATAAAACCGGGTATTGGTCTGGTTCAGGACATGGGTGGGGGTATGATCAATGTCCAGGAGGATGGCGTCGAATTTCCGATCGGGAACCTCCGGATCAAAGCCGACGGCTGTTTCCCGGGACCGGGCAAAGAAGTCTGCCTGGGTAAGGCGGCACCGACCATCCTGGACCAATGTGGTTCCCAGGGGAAGCAATCCCTTCCGATGCCATTCAATGACGGCATCCATGTAT
>JAKSBM010000567.1 GCA_022361135.1 Desulfobacterales bacterium
GCCACAGCCAGGCCTTCACCATCAAGCTGAAGCAGGACATCCCCCTGGCGGACATCAACGGCATGCTGGCCTCCAATAACGATTGGGTGAAGCTGGTGGCCAATGAAAAGGAAGAGACCATCAAAGAGCTGACTCCGGCCGCCGTCACCGGAACCCTCACCGTTCCCGTGGGCCGGGTGCGGAAGATGAATCTGGGTGAAGAATACCTCACCGCCTTTTCCGTGGGCGATCAGCTCCTCTGGGGGGCTGCCGAACCCCTGCGCAGGATTTTGAACATTATCCTGGATCGTTAAGGTCCGGATTTCCGGCCCCCGTGGGCCGGGGATACCGTTGGATTTTAAAGCCGGAGTCCCCTGGGATTCCGGCTTTTTTTTATGTGTTTTTCCATGGTTTGGGCAGGCCTATGGTGATTTTCAAAATCAGGTTCCCATTGAATGGGACTTTGTCCGTTTGATTGGAAGGGGTTTCTCCCCACCCGGCGATGGCGGGGGGAGGAAGATTCCACTGCCATCACCTGATCCTCCGGGCGTGATTGGCAATTTCGACGGTCACCCTGTTGGAAGGCGTTTAAACCATCGTGAAGATAGTCCATGGTTTCGGACCATATTTTTGAGAATCGCCATGATTATAGAAAATCCTTGAATTCCAGGGCCGATTCCCGGGACAATATTCCCCAGAATCAACTTAAAAGAGGGTGGGAAAACCATGGATTGCCCCAAATGCGGCCGCACCCCTAAAACCGGTGCCCTGGAATGCCTGGGGTGCGGGATCATCTTTGAAAAATACCAGGCCCGAAGGGCGGCCAGGGCTGCGCGGCCCGACGGAGACTCCCCCCTGGGGATCTGGCTGCGGGAATTGTTCTGGGAGATGCGGCCCCATGAAAACCCCGTGATCCTGGGGGCCCGGGCACTGCTCTGGCTGGGCTTGGTGATCTGGAGCCTCAGCTTCATGGTGGCCACCATTGAGAGCAACTACGCCGGCCGCTCCTTCATGCATTTGATCAATCTGCCCTTCCACGAGGCCGGCCATATCTTTTTCCGTCCCTTTGGGGATTTTACGGCCTCCCTGGGCGGCACCCTGGGGCAGATGCTCATGCCCCTGATTTGCCTGGTGGTTCTCCTCTTTAAAACCCGGGATCCCTTTGGGGCGGCCGTGGCCCTTTGGTGGCTGGGGCAGAATTTTTTTGACATTGCTCCCTATGTCAACGATGCCCGGACCCTGAGCCTTCCCCTTTTGGGGGGAAATTACGGCCATTCCTCCCCCTATGGGTTCCACGACTGGGAGTTCATCCTCACGGAATCGGGTTTGATCCAATATGACCACGCCATTGCCCGGGGCTGCGTGGCCCTGGGTTCGGTGATCTTTATCCTGGCCCTGTCCTGGGCCGCCGCCCTGATTTATCAACAATATCGGAACCGTTGATCCCCGGGGTCATGATGCCAGGACTTCGGCCCGGGCCAGGGCCTGGTAGGCATGGGTGAGGTCGGTGCAAAAGGTGCGCCACCTGCGGCAGGTCTCCAGGACCTCGGCATCGGGGGGGGCGAGGATGGGTTTTGGGACCAGGAATTCAGCTTCCCGGGCCAGCTGATCTATGGTGGCCGGATCTCCGCCGTCCAGGAGGGATGCCACCACCTCGGCCGGGGCGTACCAATCCCCCACCCGTTGGAAATCCCGGTGGATCTGGGTGAGGAGGACGTTTTTCGGTCCCTCCCAGAGTTCATTGATGGCCGAATCCCGGTAGAGGCGGGGCAGGGCGGAGAAATCCTCCATCACCCCGTGGCCCCCGAAGACGGACATGGCCGTGTGGACGGTTTCCGTGCAATCCTGGGCTGCGATGATTTTCTGGAGCATGATGAGTTGGCGGATGTTGAACCGTTTCTTTTTCATGTCCAGGGGTTCGTCGGCATTGAGTCCCTTCTTCAGCCCCCCGTCCAATTCCAGGAATTCCCGGTAGAGCTTGAAGGCCCCGGCCGTGGTCCCCTGGGAAATGGCTTCCATTTCATCCAATTGGATTTTCAGGAGGGGGAAATCCCCAATGGTGACCCCGAAGGCCGTGCGGATGCGGCTGTAGGCCAGGGCTTCCCGCACGGCCCGTGCCATGACCGCCGCCGAAGTGAGGCCCACGGTGAGGCGGGAATAGGTGAGGACAATGCCCACCACATTGGCCACCCCCTTGTCCAGGGGGCCCACGGGGTAGGCCAGGGCACCGTTGTATGTGATTTCCCCGGTGGTCAGCTCCGAGGTGCCCATCTTCCATTTGATCCGGTTGATGGTGTAACCGTTGCGGATTTCCTTTTCCTTATTCCCGGGCAGCCAGGCCGGAACCACAAAGAGGCCCACCTTTTCACTGCCCCGGGGCCGGGCCGTGACAACGGCATAATCGGCATGGGTGGCGGAACAGAAAAATTTATCCCCAAAGATTCGCCATTCCCCGTTTTCCTCCACGGCTTCGGCCACATTGGCCGGCACGTCCGAGCCCCCCTGGATTTCCGAGAGGAATTGGGAGCCAATGGCCATTTCTCCGTCCAGGCCTTCCTTGCAATGTTCCAGGATTTTCAGGAGTTCCGGGCTTTGGGCATGGTATTCCAACAGGGCCACAAGCCCCTCGGTGCAGGTGAGGGGGCAGGCAATGCAGGCCTCCCCATTCTGGTAGATGAGGAACATCTTCATGAGTTTTTCAAAGGGGGTGGTCTGGTCACTGAAGAGTTTTTCGTCAAAAATTTCTTTTTCCATGGTCAAGGTTTCCATGGGGCGGACAATGCGGTCCATGCGGTGGTTGTGTCCGTCGTAGTGGGTGATATAGGGCTGTTTTTCCGGAACGGCGGCTTCCTCGGCCAGTTTTTTCCACCGGAAGGAGACCCTGGGGGAGATTTTCCGGGCTTCACGGTCCAGCCGTTCCCATTCCTCGGGAACATAGCATTGGAGGACCCTTTGGAAAAATGGATCCTCCAGGTAGTAGTCGGCCTGGTTTCGCCAGGTTAAATAGGGGTCAAAGGTATATGGATTTGGCTTGTGTGACATGGGGTCTCCTTGGCTAGGAAATGTATGTAAACAATGTTTCTTGTCTGGCATCAATGTTTGGAGCTGTCAAGGGAAAAGGGGGGCCATGCCTTTGGAACGACAATGGAAACAGGGGCTGTCGGGTGGGCTGGACGGAATCCCGTGGGGTGGAGAGGATGGGACGAAGCAGGCTCACTTGTCCGGAATGGGTGTTTTATGGTAATTTCAAAGACTTAAATGAATTGAATGGGTCGGGTCGGCATGGCCGACCCGGGGAATCCAACAGGCGGGAACGTTCCAGGGCGCGGAATGGGGCCCGAAATGGAAGATATGCCATGGCAGATCGAATTGTGATTGCAGACGACGAAACCATCACCCGGATGGACCTTCGGGAAATACTCACCCTGGCCGGTTACCAGGTGGTGGGGGAGGCCGGGGATGGTCTTGCCGCGGTGGAACTCTGTCGACGGACCCGGCCGGACATGGCCATCCTGGACGTGAAGATGCCCTCCATGGACGGAATCCGGGTGGCCCGGGTTCTGCGGGAGGAAAAATTGGTCCCCGCCGTCCTCATGATGACGGCCCATTCGGAAAAGGGGGTTGTGGACCAGGCCGGGGAAGCCGGTGTTCTGGGGTATGTGGTCAAACCCATCCGGGAAGAATCCCTTCTTCCCATGGTGGCGGTTACCCTGGCCAAGGGGCGGGAGCTGGAGGCCTTGGAGGCGGAAATTTCCGCCGGCAAGGGGCGGATTCGGGATCGGGCACGGCTGGAAAAGGCCAAGGGAATCCTCATGGACCGCCTGGGCCTCTCCGAAGAGGAGGCGTTTCAGGCCCTGCGGAAGCGGGCCATGGATATGGGGGCCTCCCTGGGGGAGGTGGCCGCCCGGATTTTGGATGGGGAATGGACGGACTGAACATAAAGGAGGTTTCTGCCTTGACAGATTGTGTCCATGGAATTAATATCCCCAATACTATAAACCCCTTGGCAGTGAAAGAAAGGGTGACGTAGAACCGTAAGAAAACCGGCACAACGGGGTGCCCGGTGAGCGCAACGATGCCTTGGATCCAGATGGAATTCCTGTATTCCTTGTGGATGTAAGGCTTTTTTTATGGCCGGGGAACGGCCGTGTGGATCCGCTAGGGAGAGAAAGATGATCATTGGTCGCGTGGTGGGGAATGTCTGGGCCACCCGGAAGGAAGAGGGGCTCAACGGCTTGAAACTCATGATTGTGGCCCCCATGGACCCGGTGATGTCCGGGGAAATGGCCAGTTTGGTGGCCGTGGACCAGGTGGGGGCCGGCATCGGGGACAATGTCCTGGTGACCCGGGGCTCGGCCGCCCGCAAGGCGGTGGCGGACCCCCATGCCCCTGTGGATGCTGCCATTGTGGGTATCATTGATGAAATGGAAGTCCGGAAGGACGAGGAGTAGTACCATGAAAGATATATCTGCCATCCAGACCCTGGGTCTGGTGGAAACCCGAACCATTGCCCGGGGCGTGGCATTGACCGATGCCATGGTCAAGGCCGCCGATGTCCGCCTCCTCAGGGGGCGTCCCATTTGCTCCGGCCGGTATATGATCCAGATCTCCGGGGATGAAGCCGGGGTCAAGGCCGCCCTGGATGTGGCCCAGGCCGAGAACCCCTTTGCCCTTTGCCGGGTTTCCCGGGTGAGCGGCGAGGTTCTGGCGGCCATGGGAAAAACCCGTGCCCTGGGACCGGGGATGGCCCTGGGACTCCTGGAGAGCCGGAAATCCATCACCGGCATCAAGGCCGCCGATGCCGCAGTGAAGGCCGCCCAGGTCCGGCTGGCCCGCATCACCCTGGCCCAGGGGATCAATGGGAAATCCTACCTGGTCATGGGGGGGAGTGTCTCCGCGGTCTCCGCTGCCGTGGATGCAGGTGCCCAGGCATTGGGAAAAGATTTGGTGGACCGTCTGGTCATTGCCAGCCCGGATGACGCCACGGTTCGAAGCCTTTGTCCTTTGGATTCCGAAGTTCATATGTAATCGTGGCCGGGGGGCTTCCCGTCTTCTTTTTTTTGTTCAGCCCCCGTCCATGTAAGTTCTCCCCCGATTTCGTCGCTGACGAAGGAAGGGAAATTCCTCCCTTTTTCCCCGTGGGCCTCCATGGGCTTTCCATTGAGGGCCGTTCTCCCAAGGACTTGAGC
>JAKSBM010000179.1 GCA_022361135.1 Desulfobacterales bacterium
TCGGGAAGCCATCAATGCCGTGGTTGACTCTCCGGTTTCTGCCTTGGGCATCCCCGGTCTGGTCATGGTCCTGGCCCTCATGGAACAACGTCGGTTGGCGCTGCCCCGTTTCTGGGGGCGCATGGGATTATGTTCCAGTATCCTGGCCGGATTGGCCCTCTATTGGATGGCGTTGGCTGCGACCATGTCAGCTGCAGTGTAAGGCTTGGCTGGATTCGCTGGGGGGGCAATTAATCTTCAGATCGAACCCGTCCCCGGAGCTTTTTCAAGTTGCCCCGCCTGGATTTCTGGTTCAGCCGTTTCTGTTTGGATGAACGGGTGGGGCGGGTGGGCCTGCGATTCTTTTGACGGATACTGGCTTTCTGGACCAGGGCCCGCAGCCGTTCCAGGGCATCTTCCTTATTCTTTTCCCGGGTTCGGAATTGCTGGGCCTTGATGACCAGGGTGCCGGTTTTGGAAATCCGGCTGTCCTTCAGGTTGAGCAGCCGTTCTTTCACGTGCTGGGGGAGACTGGATTGGGCAATGTCAAAGCGTAGGTGGACGGCCGAAGATACCTTATTCACGTTCTGGCCGCCGGGGCCGCTGGCCCGGATGGCGTCGAAACGGATTTCCGTTTCCGGAATATGGATGTGGGGGGTGAGTTCCAGCATAATCCACCTTATATAATACAAAAGGCGTTGATGAATCAAATGTATTGGGATTCATCAACGCCTTTATTGATTATTTGTTTCCCCCCCCTTCCATTGGACGGGGCAGGGGGATCCAGGTATTAAACGGGGGTCGGGTTAGATGTGTTTCCGGATCCGTTCCCAGCCCGCTTCCGGGATCTGGGCGCCCATGACCTGGCAGACTTCATAGCCGCAGGCCGAGGCAATGCGGCCACATTTCTCAATGTCAAAGCCGTTGACCAGTCCATAGAGAAAGCCTGCGGCCCAGAGGTCTCCGGCGCCGGTGGTATCCACGGCGTCCTTGCCCTCAACGGCGGGAATTTTATGGACCTCTCCCCGGTGGGAAATCATGCTGCCCCGTTTTCCGATTTTCAAAACTCCGTATTCCACATCCAGGGCCAGCCGTTCCAGGGCATTGGCTTCATCTTCGTATCCGGTGAAGGCCCGGGCTTCATCCTCATTGGCAATGAGGATATCCACGCTTTCTTTGATCAGGGTGTCCAGCAGATCCTTGGAGGCATTGACCACTTCAAAGCTGGCCAGGTCCAGGGCGATTTTGGAACCTGCGGCTTTGGCTGCATCCACGGCGGCATTCATGAGTTCCGGATTGAATAGGAGATAGCCCTCGATCATGGTGATGGCCGTGTCGGCAAAGAGTTCCGGGGTGATTTTATCCGGGGATAGTTCGGTGGAGGCCCCCAGGAAGGTGAACATGGAGCGCTGGGCATCGGGGGTCACCACGGAAAGTACTTTGCCCGTGGGGTTTTCAGACAGGGTGAGGCAGGATTCAACACTGCAGACATTGAGTTCATCTTCGAAGAGACGACCATAGGCATCATCCCCCCTGCGGCCGATGAACCTGGCATCCCCCCCGAGTTTGCCAATGCCCACGATGGTATTGCAGGCGGCACCGCCCGAAACAATGACCGGGGTCTTATCGGTTTGGGACAGGATGGATTCAATGGTCTGGTTGTCCTCCAGGGTCATGCCGCCTTTTTCCTTGTTCAGGGATTTTAAAAAGGCGTCGGATTCATTGATGAGAATATCCACAAGGGCTGAACCGATACCGGTCACACGTTTGGATTCGGGCATATGTTTTCTCCGTTGTCTGCTGTGAAAATTGGGGGTTTATGATGCCAGAAAGCATAGAAAAACACGGCAGAAAGTCAAGGTTTTTCTCTTTGTTATGTAAATATAAACATATCTTGATATATTTTATCCGGAGCCATTGACAAAGCCGGTATAAGTCTTTATAGATGTATGCTAAATCATTGAATGAATTCCAAATGCAGCTTACCCCATAGATGATTATTTTATAAAAGGAATCCAATATGTCAGAGAACAAAAGAACCCTGTTTACTTCGGAAAGTGTTACCGAAGGCCATCCTGACAAGGTGGCCGACGCCATTTCAGACTCCATCCTTGACGCCATCATGGCCGAAGATAAAAATTGCCGCGTGGCCTGCGAAACCATGGTCACCACCGGCATGGCCGTTGTGGCCGGAGAAATCACCACCTCCTGCTACGTGGACATTCCCGAAGTGGTTCGGAACACCATCAAAAGCATTGGTTACAACTCTTCTTCCATGGGATTTGACTGGCAGACCTGTGCCGTTCTCACTTCCATTGACCAGCAGTCCGCAGACATCGCCCAGGGCGTTGACGAAGGTGCTGGCCTGTTCACCGACCAGGGTGCTGGCGACCAGGGCATCATGTTCGGTTTTGCCACCAATGAGACCGAAGAGCACATGCCCATGCCCATCATCTATGCCCACAAACTGACCAAGCGCCTGACCCAGGTTCGTAAAAACGGCGCCCTGGATTTCCTCCGCCCCGACGGCAAATCCCAGGTCACCATTGAATATGTGGACGGGAAGCCCGTTCGTGTGGACACCGTGGTTATTTCCACCCAGCATTCCCCGGACATTGAACACGATGAACTCAAGGCCGCCATTATCAAGGACGTGATCAAAAAGGTCATCCCCGAAGATATGATCGACGGTGATACCCGCTTCTTCATCAACCCCACCGGTCGTTTTGTTGTGGGCGGTCCCATGGGTGACTGCGGTGTGACCGGTCGTAAGATCATTGTGGATACCTACGGCGGACAGGGCAGCCACGGTGGTGGATGTTTCTCCGGAAAAGACCCCTCCAAGGTGGACCGCTCCGCTTCTTACATGGGCCGTTACGTGGCCAAAAATTTGGTGGCAGCAGGGCTGGCCGACAAGTGTGAAGTCCAGGTGGCCTATGCCATTGGGGTGGCCGAACCCGTTTCCATGCTGGTGAATTTCCTGGGGACCGGGAAAATTTCAGAAGATAAAGCGGTGGACATCGTCAAGGAGGTTTTTGACCTGAGGCCTTCCGGTATTATTGAAACCCTGGACCTTTTGCGTCCCATCTATCGTAAGACCTCTGCCTATGGTCACTTTGGCCGCAAGGATCCGGATTTCTATTGGGAAAGAACCGATAAGGCTGCCCAGATCCGGGAATTGGCCGGGCTTTAAAATATTTAAGGAGTATACACATGTTGGAAAATGTTAAGGATCCGTCCTATATTGATCTGGATTTAACCTTGAAAAATAAGGTCAAGGATCTGGGACTGGCCACCGAAGGCCACCTGGACATGCAATTGTCCGAAAAGGAAATGCCCGGCCTCATGGCCATCCGGGAGAAATATGGTGAGGAAAAACCCCTGAAGGGCTTGAAGATCATGGGCAGCCTGCACATGACCATCCAGACCGCCATGCTCATTGACACCCTGTACGAA
>JAKSBM010000263.1 GCA_022361135.1 Desulfobacterales bacterium
CGGGAAACGGCCATGTAAAATCCACGATAAAGGCCCCGGGAGAGCCGGACCGATCTTGATACATATTCCAGGAGCTTCACAAAATCCTCCTTGGCTTCATAGATTGGGTATGATTTTCCCTTGTAGCACAGGGGCAAGCCCTTGAATAGGGGGAGTTTTATGCGCCTTTAGCCCCCTTATAATTGACAAATCCCAAGGAGGCATGGTACCGTCCTTCCACCCGTGGAACCACCGCGGGGGACTGGGGGAGCCAAGACACCGGCTGAGAGGAAACCACCATTGATTTCGACCCCTGGAACCTGATCCAGGTCATGCTGGCGAAGGAAAGTCGCACTTCTTTCTTCCGTAATTCCCTATTGTTGCCTGGCCCCATCCCCCTGCCGTTCCCGGATTTAACTTGGATTTTTGGACACAGGCACAACCATGCTTCAGGTATCAAATCTGACCCTAGAATTTGACCGGACCCCCATTCTCTCCGACTTCAATCTGGAATTGAAACCCGGAGAGTTTACCATATTGGTGGGTCCCTCGGGCTGCGGCAAAAGCAGCCTTCTGGATGCCCTCACCGGGGTGAACCACCCCCGGTCCGGAACCATCCGTTGGCAGGATCGCCCCCACCCCCACCTGGGGGGAAAGGCTGCCTATATGCAGCAAAAGGACCTCCTTTTGCCCTGGGCCACCCTCCTGGACAATGCCCTGCTTCCGGCCCGGGCGGCCGGAAGGCCCATGGGCCCGGCCCGGGACCAAGCCCTCACCTATTTCCATCGGTTGGGCCTCCAGGGATGGGAAACCCATCTGCCCCGCCAGGTTTCCGGGGGCATGCGCCAGCGTTGCGCCCTGGCCCGGACCCTGATGTTCGACCGGGAACTCATCCTTTTGGACGAACCCCTTTCCGCCCTGGACGCCATTACCCGGCGGTCCCTCCAGGCCCTGCTCCTTTTGCTCCAGACCGAATTCAAAAAGACCCTGCTCATGATCACCCATGACATTGAAGAGGCCCTGACCCTGGCCGACCGGGTCTGCCTCCTCAGCCCGCGGCCCATGGAAATCCGGGAAACCTTTGTCCTGGACAGCCCCAAGCCCCGGGATTTTTCAGATCCAAACCTCCTGGAAATCAAGGCCCATGTCCTGGCCCAATTGGAGGCGGACCAGGATGCATCCCGGCCCAATCCCTCCCCGTCCACCCCCCAGGAGGGTTTCCATGGCCGCTGATCCGAAATTCAAAAATACCCATGGAGAAAACAGCCGCTCCAGCATTTGGGCCCTGGGCTTGGTCGTCCTCATTCTGGGGGCATGGGAAGGCGCCTGCCGCCTCATGGAGATCCCCATATTTATCCTGCCCCCGCCGGCCACCATTGCCCGAACCGCCCTGACCAAGGCACCCCTGATTTTTCCCCATGCCCTGGTCACCTTTGCAGAAATCTGCCTGGGCATCGGCCTGGCCCTGGCCACGGCCATCCCCCTGGCCCTGGTCATGTTTGCCCGGCCCACCCTGGAAAAGGCATTTGCCCCCTTCCTGGTGGCCTCCCAGGCCGTCCCCGTATTTGCCCTGGCCCCCCTGCTGGTGGTCTGGCTGGGCTACGGCATGGCCTCCAAGGTCTTCATGGCCTGGGTCATCATCTTTTTCCCCATCACCATCAGCCTCCTGGAGGGATTTAAAAGCTGCGATCCCGAATACCGGGTCCTCTTCCGCCTCATGGAGGCCGGATTCTGGACCCGGCTGCGCCTCCTATACTGGCCCTGGGCCCTGCCCCGGTTCTTCGCCGGCCTCA
>JAKSBM010000699.1 GCA_022361135.1 Desulfobacterales bacterium
AACGGCGACGGCACCTATTCCATCACCGGCAACAAGATCTTCATCTCCTCGGGTGAAAACGATCTGGTGGAAAACATTGTCCATCCGGTCCTGGCCCGCATCGAAGGCGCCCCGGCCGGTACCGCCGGCATCTCGCTGTTCCTGGTTCCCAAATTCCGGGTGGACGAAGAGGGCAACATGGGCGAATTCAACGACGTGGTCTGCACGGGCATCGAAGAAAAAATGGGTATCCACGGCTCCCCCACCTGCTCCCTTTCCCTGGGCTCCAAGGGCGAGTGCATCGGCACCCTCCTGGGCCAGGAGAACAAGGGCATGAGCGCCATGTTCGTCATGATGAATGAAGCCCGCCTCCACGTAGGTCTCCAGGGGTTTGCCTGCTCCTCGGCCTCCTATATCAATGCCCTGAACTATGCCCGGGAACGGGTCCAGGGCAAGGATATCCTGGCCCCCCGGGGCGCGGCCGGGGTTCCCATCATCAACCATCCCGACGTGAAGCGGATGCTTTTGACCATGAAATCCCAGACCGAGGCCATGCGTTCCATCCTCTACTACATCGGCCTGTTGGAAGATTTGAAAAAGGTCAGTGGGGAAGCGGATGAAAAGGCCCGGTACCAGGGCATGATCGATGTCCTCATCCCCGTGGCCAAGGGCTATATCACCGACCGCTCCTTTGAACTCTGCTCCACCGGGGTCCAGATCTTCGGCGGCTATGGTTTCACCAAGGAATATCCCCAGGAACAGCTGCTGCGGGATTGCAAAATCACCCAGATTTACGAAGGCACCAACGGGATCCAGGCCATGGATCTTCTGGGCCGGAAACTGGGCCTGAACAAGGGCCAGGCCTTCATGGATCTCATGAACGAAGTCCGGGCCACCATTGCCAAGGCCAAGGAGATTAAAGAAATCGCCCCCCTGGCCCTGGCCCTGGAAACCACCCTGGACGCCCTGCTGACCACGGCCAAAAAGCTGGGGGCGGACATGGGCACCGACCAGATCCTCACCGCCTTTGCCCATGCCCATCCCTTCCTGGATGCCACCGGGGATACCCTCATGGCCTGGATGCTGCTCTGGCGGGCCGTCACCGCCGCCATCCAGCTGGACGGCAAGGTGAAAAAGAAGGACATCCCCTTTTACAAGGGTCAATTGGCCTCGGCCAAATTCTTCATCAACACCCAGCTCCCGGTGACCCGGGGCAGAATGGACGCCATCCAGGCCGGTGACCCCACGGCCGTTGAGGTGGAAGATGCCTTCTTCGGGGCATAAACAGAGACTGTAATCCGGTTTGCACCCGCCATCGGGTGCAAACCGCTACATACCGGTTCCAAGACCATTTCAACCCCTTTAAATGAGGACGACACCATGAGAGACGTAGTCATTGTATCTGCCTGCCGCACCGCCATCGGGGCCTTCGGCGGCACCCTGAAAGACCTGAACGGCGCCACATTGGCCTCCATTACCATGAAGGAAGTCATTAAACGGGCCGGCATTGACCCGGCCATCATCGACGACGTGCGCTACGGCACCTGCATGGAAAGCCACGACACCCTGAACACCACCCGTGTGGCCGCCCTGCTGGCCGGCATCCCCGACACCGTCCCCGCCTGTACCATCAACCGGGTCTGCATCTCGGGCATGGAAGCGGTCCTCTCCAGTATGGCCATGATCCAGGCCGGCCTGGCCGAAGTCATCCTGGCCGGTGGTGCCGAACACATGTCCTCAGCCCCCTATACCGTACCCAAGGCCCGCTGGGGCTGTCGCCTCCAGGACACCCAGTTTGTGGACGCCATGATCCATGC
>JAKSBM010000397.1 GCA_022361135.1 Desulfobacterales bacterium
GCAGTTTCGGATCTCCAAGCTGCCATCAACACAGGTGGTGAAGCCGTCACCTCCACAGGCGGAACCATCACACTCCTGGATGACATCACCACAAACATGGGGGACGCAATCATCCCGGCGGGCAGCTTATTGGCCAGCGGCAGCGTACTGAACCTCTCCAAGGATACGGCCAATACATCCATAACACGGACTGGCCCCACCTTGATCACAACGGCCGGTGTAATTGAGGCCGGAGACAACGTCAGTACCAATACCCAATATACCCTTTCCGGTGATCAGATCATCTCGGAAAACTTACAGGTCGCCAACAACACCGACGCTGCGTTTTCAACCCAGACCACCATTGCCGAAGGCTCGATTTTAAGGGCGGGCTTCTCCCTTGATGCTTCCGGTACCGCAGCCAACACAGGCATCACGGCCACTGCAGTTGTTGCCAACTCCAGTATCACCCTCACCGATGCCACACTAAATGAAGAAATGGTCATCCGCTCCGGATCTGAAATCCAGACCGGCAGTAAGCTCCTGGCCGGTTCTGAACTGGGGGACGCCACCTACGTCATGGGCGGCCAACTTAACGCCGTGGCAACCAATCTTGTGACCTACGCCATGACCAACCTGGAAGCAGGTTCAACCCTCAAGGACGGCACGATCCTGGGAGAAGGGTCCACCATTGGCGGCACCCTGGTGGTGGGCGCCGACACCGAAGCCGACTCCGACATGACCATTGCTGCAGGAAGTATGCTCCAGGACGGCACCCTGCTCAAGGCCGGCACGGTGATCAACCAGGACATGACCCTGAATAAGGTTTCGGGCCTAGGCACAACAACCACGGTGGAAATCAAAGCTGGAGATGTGCTGACAACGGACCTCTATGTCCAGGAAGACACCACCATTGCCGACGACATGCTCATCAAGGAAAACAGTGTCATCAAACAAAATTCCGAACTGGCCATCAACACACGGAATGCCGGCACCCTGGGATTGGGGGATGTGGAAAGTTACAGTCTGGCAGATCTATCGGTCCTGGACCAGGAGAGCGCCCAGCGGGCCATCAGCATTGCCGATTCGGCGCTAAAGGAATTGGATGATGTGCGAAGTACCCTGGGCTCGGTCCAGAACCAGCTCAGTGCAACCATCTCCAACCTGTCGGTGACCAAGACCAATATCATGGCATCGGAATCCACCATCCGGGATGTTGACTTTGCCGAAGAATCCATGGTTTTCTCCAAAATGCAGCTTCTGGCACAGACCAGTTCCTATGCCCTGCAACAGGCCAATTCGTCTTCGCAGAATGTGATGAATCTGCTGAAATAAAAATAGGAGACCTGACAATTCATGTGCAAATGCCCTTTAAATCCGTTTAAAGGGCATTTGCTGTCCGGTTTTCCCCTCAAGTATGTGAATTCATGATCCGATACGTATTGTAAAACGTCTCTTTAATATAAGGAATCGTTACCATGGCTGGAAGTATTACATCACTGGGGCTTGGCTCTACATTGGACCTTCAGGGTATCCTCGACGGACTGCGTAAGGCCGACGAAGCAGCCATCACCAAAATTCAAAATGAAAAAACCGAGATGGAGGCCCAGAAAAACGAGTTCAACTCCATCAATGCCAAATTTCTCTCCATGAAATCCGATGCATTGAACCTCTCGCTTTCCTCCAACTATCTCAAACGGAACTCATCCATTTCCAACACCGACGCGTTGGGGGCCGTAATCTCCGACGGGGCCGACCTGGGAAGCCATTCCGTCAACATTACCCGACTGGCCACCAAGAGTTCCTTCATGTCCGCAGGCATGTCTGCGGAGACCCTTTCCGTGGTCACGCCCACCAGCCAGAAATCTTCCACGGTTTTGCCGATCCCAACGATCAGCTCCTTGCCCCCAATGAGGTCATCACCGTGACCTACGGCACCGGTGATAACCTAAGGGTGCTCACCCTGGATGCAGGCCCTTCGGGCATGTCTCTCAACCGGGTGGCATCGGAATTTAAAAACATCCCGGAAAATGATGCCGGCAATGGCGACAACTATGTGGATGCCACGGTCACCCAGGGAGAGGACGGCCAATATTACCTGGAGTTCACCCCATCCAACGGCGGCACGGGATCGGAAAACCGCATCATGGTGACCCAGCCCCCGGATGCCACCGCCTTTGAAAGCAGTGCATCCAATGCCACCTTTTCATACTCAGTGGGCAGCGGCAGCCCCGTATCCATTGACGTGCCGACAGACACCACCCTCAGCGGTCTGGCCGAACTCATCAACAGCACCCCCAACAATGGCGGGGTCACTGCCAGTATCATCAATACGGGCTCCGGCGATTCCCCCTATAAGTTGGTCCTCAAGGCAAATGACACCGGTGAAGCCTCCAGGATAACCATCCACAGCCAATTGGACGGCCTCCCCATGACCCAGGAGAATGGGGACGGGTATATCATGGCCGCCGACAACGCCCTGGACTTTACCAATCCCATTACCATCCGGATGGTTGACAACAACACCAACTTTGTATTTTCAGAAGATACGGGCAATGGATTCCAGGCCCCCATCACGGCAAAAATTGCCGATGGGGTTTACCAGAATGGGGAAGATCTGGCTGCTGCCGTGGAAACCGCATTGGAACAAGCGTCGGCACAGAGTGGTGCCGGGGCGGATTATTCCGTGCAATATAACACCGGCACCCAGAAATTGGAAATCTCCCAGCACGGCACCCTGGACGGGGTGGCCATCAATTGGAGTGACCCGACCTCAACCGCCGCCAATGCCCTGGGCTTCACCAACGACGCCACCATCACCCCCAAAACATCGTCTCTGAATTCCGCATTTGCCCTGGACGGCATCGACTACCAGCGGGAGGACAACACCGGCCTCACCGACGTGATTGACGGGGTCAATTTCACCCTGGCCGGCATCGGAACCTCCAATATTTCCATCACCGAGAATACCTCTGGAATCATTACCGAAATCAAGGAAATGATTAACACCCTCAATGAACTCGCTAAAGAAATCGACGCCAATGACGATTACAATAAAGAAACCGGAGAGTGGGGAACACTGGCCAAAACCCCATCCATCGGCAATGCCAAGGAACGATTATTATCTTTGGTGGGTTCCCAGTTACACGTGGACGGCAGCAGCATTACCAGCTTCTACGATATGGGCCTCGAAGTCTCCCGGGACGGCAGCATCACCCTGGATGAGTCCATCCTCACCCAGAAGGTAAACGGCTCTTTTACCGATGTGGAAAAATTCTTTCTGGGAAATGATTCCATCACGGGCATGGCAGATCAGATCAACGATATGCTCAAGGAATTCACCAAGGCCCAGGGGTTGATGCAGAGTGAAACCCAGGCCGTGGATACCAAGATCACCCAGATGACCGAGGACATTACCAGCAAGACGGAGCAGATAGAGAAAAAGTATGAGACCATGGCGGCCCAGTTCACGGAATTGGACAAATACATGCGTCAGATGCAGTCCCAACAAAACTTTATCACCCAGATGACCGAGGCCCAGAAGAATTCGAATAAATAACAGACCATAAAGGAGTAATGGATTATGGCTTACAACAGTACCGCGCTCAATTCTTACCAGAAGGCGCAGGTCTATGATGAAATTGATCCGAAAAAATTGATTCTCATGCTCTACGAAGGGGCAATCAAACGGATCAAGCTTTCACGTAAGGGGCTTCAGGAAAATAATCCCCGCCTGCGGGGGGAAAATCTGGGAAAAGCCATTGCCATTATTTCCGAACTCAATGCCTCCCTGGATACCAGTGTGGAAAGCGAAGAAATCATGTTTCTGGCCGGACTATACAATGCCATGCTGGTGGAACTTCCCAAGGTGGCGGTGAACAATGATGTAAAGACCCTGGACCGGGCGGAAAAGTATCTCATGGAACTCAAACGCATCTGGGAAACCACGGTGATGAAAAAAAGCGCCCCGGTCACATCGGCCCAGCCCGCCAGACAACCCAACCTGGGTACCCCCGGCGGCCAATACCCCAACATGGCCCCCCAGCAGCGGACATCCTTTGCGGTGTAACACGGAACCCAAGGAGGAAAAACCAATGAAAGACCTTCAAGCCAAAGTCGATACCCACATCCAGGAATATGAAGCCATGCAATTGCGGCACCTGTCCGTCATGGAAACCCAGGACCTTCCCGACCTGGCCACATTGACCCGGGAACGGGAATCCCGTTTTGCCCCCCTCCAGGCCAACCTCCAGGCCCTTCTGGACAATGCCGGCCTGGCCGGAGATAAGGGAATGGTATCGGTCTTACAGGCCTATGAAGATCGGCTGCAACGCATTTCCGAGCTTGACGCAAAGATTGAAACTGCGATAAAAAAACACAAAGAAGAACTGCAACGGCTGATGAATCGCATGAAACATGGGAAAAAAGCCATCAAGGGCTATGGGGGACTGGGAACGCCATCGTCCCCCCGGGTGGTCAGCATGAACCGTTAGGCAGCCGGAAATTTTTTAAGGAGATAGAGACATGGATGTTTCAAACACCAACATGGACGTTTCCCACATCGTCCCTCCACAGACACCGGAGCAAACCGGGAATCAGCCCCCTGCGGTTGACCCTTCAGACAAGCCGGTCAAGCCGGCACAGATCTCCAGAAACGATGTGGATGAAATGGTGGAAGCACTCCAGGACCTGGCGGAAACCCTGAACACTTCAATGAACTTCAGCGTCAACGAAAACACAAACGATATTGTGGTTCAAATCATTGACAAGGAAACCAAGGAAGTCATTCGCCAGATTCCGCCGGAAGAACTCTTGGAGATCCAGGAAAAGATGATGGACCTGACCGGTTTCCTATTGAACAAAGAAGTATAAATCTCCCCCCCGTTCCTTTAATCCTTCCATTTTCAGCACAAATATTCAGTGATAAAAGACTCGATTTCGCCCCTTGGGGCGAAATCCATTTTACCAAGGTCACAGGATTTCAGAATGGCTTTTGGTCAATGGGATACCATCCGAGTCTTGCAGACCCGGCAACGCCATTTCATAGATTGGACAGGGTTAAATCATGCTTGCAGCAGCTGGTGCTGATGGGAATAGTTGGAATTCTCCAGGATCAGCTGTAAGCCTTCCCTTCGATTGTTGTTGATGACCAGGGGGGCCATCATATTGGCCGTCATCTTTTCCGGATTCCCCCCCGGAATGGTCACAATGACAAAACATGAAATCTCATCGGTTTCAAAGTCCCAATCCACCAATTTTTCAAGGTCCCTTTTCCCGATTTCATACTCGGGGAATACCTTGACCGGATCAAGGATCACAAATGAAAGGTCCGGATCTTCCAGGGCCTGGAACAATAAAAACGGAACGGTTTCCGGTTTCTGGAGCACCACATATTTTTTAATGTCCCGGAATCCGGGAATACCCACAGGCAGAGTCAGGATCTTTTCCTCATCAATATCAATCTTCCCGAATTGTCTTGTTTCAATCTTCATTATTTCTTTTCAGACTCCTTGCTTTCAAACAATTTAGCCGCCTTGGCAATATCTGATTTTTCTCCCTTGGAAGACAAAACATTGGCCTTCTGGATTGAATCATAGACTTCCTGTCGCAGGACAGATATCTCTTTGGGTGCATCAATTCCGATGCGGATATTGTTCTTACCGGTCTCAATGACCTTAATGACAATATCATCCCCGATGATGATACTTTCACCGATTTTTCGCGTTAAAATAAGCATATTTTTATAGGAAATCCACTAAAGACAAATTCAATATTTTCGATGTTGTACTGAGGGATGCCTGGTAAGCCGTCTCTATGGACTGGAGCTTCATGATGGACTCCACAACATCGGCATCTTCTATCATTGATTTTCGTTCCGTCAGGGTCAGCTTGGATTCTACGCTGACCTGTTTGTTTACTTGGATGCGGTTGCTTTTGACCCCCAGATCGGATATCTCCGAGGTCAAACTATTGTAATGGGTGTCCAGACGGGTCAGGGTTCTTTGGAGCCCATCCACGTCATTGCGGCCCAGATATTCCTTGAGGTCGAACAGGGTTTCAAATACCCCCCATGAAACAGCTTCGCTTTTGGCCGGGGCTTCTGAGACATCAACCTTTTTAAACCCCAGGGTTTCGGCTGCATTTTCGGTACTGTTACCTCCATTCTGCCACAAAAGATCCAGGCTTTCCAGCCTCCGTCCGGTGTGACCATCTTCCTTGATGGTGATCTTACGACTTATATAACTATAGGACACATGGTAGTCAACTCTATTCCCCTTTTCGTCCGAAGCCTCTTCCATGGCATTTTCAACGGCCCGGAGCATGGAGTCAATGCTGGTGTAATCTCCGGGGGGGATGATTGCCGTCAACTCGTTGCTGTCCTCACTGGTGGATCCCGGAAGAACTTCCTTAAAGTTGATGGCATCGTTCACTCCGGCGGAAATACTGAATAAAACCACTTCGTCATCGGAGACATGGGATGTGGCCCCGATGTCATCGGCAGCGGTGTCAAACCCCAAAGCATCCGCCGCACCGATGCCTGAATTGGTTCCGGAATTCCAGAGCAATTGCAAATCCGTCAATGTTCCCCCGGCGTCTTCAATGGTGAAGCGCCGGGTTTGGGAACTATAGCTCACCGAATAGTCCGCCCCGTTGGCAGAAGCGTCTTCCATGGACTTCTCAATGGCCTTGGCCAGCTCTCCCATGTCGGAGTATTCCCCCGGGGGAATGGCTGCGGAAAGCTGGGTGGAAAGGCCGCCACCATTGTTCTCCCGGAAATCAATGACATTATTGGTGGCGTCAAACCGTTTCAGGGTCACCTGGGAATCACTGGAAGGGGGATAAAAGCGCATGTCACCGCTGAATCCCAAATCGGTTCCAATGCTGTGGTCATCGGATTCCGCATTGATTTCGAACTTGACGGCATTGCCGGCAACGGCCTTGGATTCCAGATTAATCCGGATATCCGGCGCCCCGCTTCCGGTCAAATCCAATTCAAGAGTCCTGTCCCCGCCCTGGATCTCCAAGGGCAATCCATAGCCGGGATCATTCATGACCTTCCAGGTGCCGTTGCCCTTGTAATTCAATTGCAGGGGTGCGGTTCCCGGGGGCTTGGGGGTGTGTCGGATCAAGGCGGCCTCATTGAGCACATTGACCTCAATGCTGTTGTCCAGAAGCCCATCACCCTCTATCCCGTCCACCCGGGGCGTTTCCCCGGATTTCCAGAGCATTTCCGTTTCCATGTATCCGTCGAAGGTGCCATCGTTTTTAATGGAGAATTTCCGGGTTTGGGCATCGTAATCCATGTCATACCCCACCCCGTATCCATCCTCCTGGGAAGATTTATTCATGGCATTGCGCACCAACAGGGCCAACTCCTCCGGGGAATAGGTGCCATCGGGGATGGTGGTCTTCATCACCCGCTTGCCATTGGTACCCGTGCCGGGATCCTCGGTGAAGACAACGGTGTTATTGGTGGAGTCCACTTTGATTTCCTGCTCATCCAGGGTCGTACGGCCCACCAGCCCCACATCCAGGGTGTGGATCTTTCCGGTCTTCACATTAAAGGGGGAATCACTTCCCTGGTAAATCACCCCGGAGGGGTTGGAAGGGTCATCGTAGGCAAAGGGACGGATATCATTACGGGTGCCGGAAAAGATATAGCTGCCGTTGACCTGGGTATTGGCCAGATCCATGATCTGTTCGATCACCGCTTCCACCTTTTGCACGGCATCGGCCCGCTCCGAGGCGGACACCGATGCATTCACCCATTGGCTGGACAGGGTTTTCAATTCCAACACCTGGTCCTGGATCCCCTTCATGGCCGCTTCGGCCCCGTCCAGCCAGGTCTTCCCCATATCCACATTTTTATTGATCTGGGCCAGACTGCCCAGGGCCTGATCCAGATCAATGATCTGGGACATGCCAATGGGATCGTCACAGAGGCTGTTGATGCGCTTCTGGGTGGAGACCACCTCGTTGGCATCCTGGAGATTACTGGTCAAGGAACCTAAATTATAGGTGGCATTCCCGTATAAAGATATTGATGGTACCCGCATGGCGTATTCTCCTTGGGCTAGCGGATGGAAATCAAAGTGTTCAGCATTTCATCGGTGGTGGACAACAATTTAGAAGCCGCTGAATAGGCATGCTGATACTTCATCAGGTTGATCATTTCTTCGTCCAGGGAAACGGCGGAAACCGCATTCCGCTGCTCGGTCATCTTATTGACCATGACATCGGCATAGGCCTTGGAGTTTTTAATATTCCGTGCCGTTACCCCCACACTGCCAATCATGGCGGCATAATAATCATCCACACTGGATTCAATGAGGCTGGAAGAAGGATCCTTTCCCCGGCTGAATTCCCATTGTTTCATGGTGTGTGAGGTATGCTGGGCCTGGGTCATGGCCAGGGCATTCCGATTGTCCCCCTGGTTGATGGTGCCGGTGAGTCCATTGATTCGCCCCGCCGCAACAAATTTGGTGTCCTGGAGTTTGGTATTCATTCCCATGTTGGCGGCACCGTCTCCGGTGAAAAAGGTGTTGATGCCCAGGGCAGCCAGCAGGCCGGAACCTTCGGATTGATCATCCCCAAAGGCAAATCCCATGTCGTCTCCGTCGTGTTTGAGCAGGTCAAACCGGGTCCAGCCGTCATCGGTAACGGGCTTTTTAAACTTCACCTCCATGTCACCGGTGCCGTCCCCGTTGAAATCCACCATGAAACCATCGTCGTCGCCGCCCTCGGGTATGATGCGTGCCTCGCCTCCGGTGGGATCATTGACAATGCCCCATTTTCCTCCGGAACGGACAAATTGAACATCCATTCCCTTGGTGGAAATGGCATTGTAATCCCGGACCTCAATGGTGACATTGTCGTTGCTGAACCCGTTGCTCCCGGAATTTTCCAGGTTTTCCACGGAATAATAATCCGAGGTCTGGAAGGTCAGTCGGTTGTCATGGCCCACCTCGGCCCTGACACCGGCAGCCTTGCGGTTGATCTGGTCGGCAAAGGATTCCACGGTCCAATGCCAGCTGGACATGGTCACCGCAGTCCCGTGGCCTTCGGCATCCTTGGTTTTGGCCAAACCGGCCCCATCGGTTTCAATGGTGAAGGCATCCCCCTTGAACAGGGTGCCCTGCTGAAAATGGAGGAGCATGCCGTCCACTTCCACATCCACCGGAATATTGGGATCCCGGGCGGGATCATTATGGGGAATCTCAAAACGGCCCGAACCGGCCGAGGATTTCCATTCCACCACCAGGGGCTCTTCATCCTCCCCGGGTTCGTAGCCAATGCGACCGCCGGACACCACCTTGAATTGATAGACATCATTGACGCTGTGGGCATTACGAAAAACCTTCATCTGCAACGGATCGGGGTTACCATTGGCATTGGTATTCACGGTGAGGGTATTGCCCTCCACCAGGCTTCCCTTGGACAGATCAAAGCTCAGGGTCTGGACGCCCCCTTCGGAAATAACAACTTCTCCGTCGGAATTCACCGTTACCAGACCTTTGCTGGCCGTGCTGTTCCCATCCTGGTCCAACCGTTCCCAAAGGATCTGTCCATCATCGTCATAGAGGCGGGACGTGGTAAAATTCCGGTAATCATTGTGGGATTCCAAAAGATTATTATCCGGATCATGGGTATTTTCCCCGGTGCCCGTGTCCACCTTGAGCTTGGCATTGGAGGTGGTGCCGTCGGTGAAATTGGTAATTTCAATGGGATCGTCCGACGACGCCTTCTTAATGATGGATACGGATTTACCATTGCGCACAAAGGTATAATCGGGATCGGTGATGGTGGCGTTCAAAGTATTGAATATCTGATCGGCCAGGCCCACTTCCGAGGTGGCCGTGGCGCTGGTTCCCACGGTGAAGGTCACGTTCTGTCCATCCACATCAAAGGAAATCACATCATTGGCGGCAAAATCTTCAAATCCGCCGTCTCCCCCCAGGGTGATGATGGAGCCACCGGTTTCCGCATGGCCGGTGGAACCAAATAGTCCGGCCGAGTCAAAGCGATCCGTTTCAATGGCCATTCCCGGCTCCATTAAAACCGTCAGGGTGCCGGTGATCACCGATGCCGTGGGTGAGGTGGCCGTGGTCACGGTATTTTCAAAAACCATGGACGTACTTCCCCCCACCGTGGCCGTGGTGGTGTCGGGCATGGAAAAACCAATGACATCCCCATGGACCGTATCCGAGGTAAAGGTTTCCACATCCCCGAGATCATTGAAGGCAAAACTGGTGTTCCCCGTGCCCGAAGTGGAGGTCCCGGCCAGATTGGTCAAATTGATCACCGCATCGGCTCCGGTGTCGTCTCCGGCATCCCTGAGGGTGACATTGGCCCCGTTGGTGGTTCGAATCACCACGGAGTTGTCAGACTCATCCCGCTCCACGGTAAAGGGCTTTCCTTCCAATTGATCTTCGAGGGCATTATAAAAAGTTGTGGACATTTCCTGCTGATCGGTGATGTCCACCACCGTGGTCAAATCCACGGAAATGGCCGTGCTGGTAGTGGGAACCCCATCCGAGGTCACGGAAAAGGTGACGGTGTCGGATTTGTTGAAATCGGTGAAATTGCTCAGCTTGATCCCGGCATTGTCCACCACCTGGAAATTCTGAACCCCGATGGTGGAACCCTGGTCACTGGAAATCTTCAGGCCGCTGGCATAGAGATCACTGTTTTCATTGGCTGAATTCAGGGCCTTGGCAGCTTCGTCCAGGGCGTCTTCAAACTGGTCCGTGAGGCTTCCCACGGTGGAATCCACCACAAAACTGCGCTTGTGGGTTTTCCCGTCCACCACCAGTTCAAAACTCACCGTATCGCCATCCTGTGCATTGGTCACCCCGCCCAGGTTGAATTCCGCCTCCGTATTTGAGGCATGTGCGTTGACACCGGGAATGGTGTTGAGTTCACGGGCGATATCGGCCACGGAACGTTTGGCATCGCCACCGGAATCGGCAATGGTAATTTTATGGGTACCGGTGGAACTGCCGTAAATGGTCAGGGTCTGGTCCCCTATGATGGTATCCAGGGCTGTGCTGGCCGATCCCGAAGTGGTGGCCCAAACCTCCCCCAGACGTTCTCCATTGGCCTGGGTGACAATCTTTTCTCCGATCTCGGCCCCATCCACCACGGTAAACCGGTATTGGGACTGGGCGGCCCCCGGGGTGGTTCCCTGGAAATCGGTTAAATCGGCCTGGGAGATCCCCATGTCCACCATGATCTTTCGAAATTCAGTGCCGGCCTTGGACCGGTCTTCGGTCCACATGGTAAAGTCCTTGGTATAATCAATGCGATCCCCGAAATTCAAACTGGAAAGCCAGCCGCTTTCATCGGTGGGATAGGTGCCGGTGAGGCTTCCTTTATAGTATTCCTGGCCCACGCCCTGGGAATGGATTTTATTGATGTTCCACATGATTTCCTGGGACAATTCATTGAGCTGGGCCTTGTACTTGGGAATCACCTCATCCCGGACCACCAACCATCCCCCCAGCTTACCGCCGGAGATATCATCGGTGATGTCCACGTCAAAGGAGCCCTGCCAATTGATCTGACCGTCCTTCATGGCCAAGGTATTGTGGTGAACCCCGTTGACCAGTGTGGAGCCGTTGGCCACATTGATAATAAGGGCCCCATCGCCCTGGGAGATGATGTCCACATTGATCAACTCCGCCAGCTGATCCACAAGCCCGCTCTGCTGATCCCTCAGGTCATTGGCCGAGGCCACCCCTTCCATGGCGATGATCTGCTGGTTAAGATCGGCCAGCCGGCTGGCAATGGAATTGATTTCCCCCAGGGTGGTTTCCACTTCCTTGGTAATCTCAAGGCTCACCTGGTCCAAATCACTGTTCAAGCCGGTGAAGCGATCGGCCA
>JAKSBM010000761.1 GCA_022361135.1 Desulfobacterales bacterium
ACAATCGCAAGAGCGTGACCCTGATGCACAAGGGCAATATCATGAAATTCACCGAAGGGGGATTCCGGGAATGGGGCTATGAACTGGCCCGGGAGGAATTTCCGGATCAGGTGATCACCGAGTCCCAGCTTTGGGATGAATTCAAGGGGGAACTTCCCCCGGGCAAGGTGGTGCTCAAGGATCGCATTGCCGACATGATTTTTGCCGAAGTCCTCATCCATCCCGAGGACTTTGAGGTCATTGCATCCCCCAACCTCAACGGAGATTATATCTCCGATGCCCTGGCCGCCCAGGTGGGGGGATTGGGCATTGCACCGGGGGCCAATGTGGGCCGGGAATGTGCTGTTTTTGAAGCCACCCACGGCACTGCTCCGGACATTGCCGGACAGGACAAGGCCAACCCCTGCTCCCTGATTCTTTCCGGGGCCATGATGATGGATCACCTGGGCTGGCAGGCCGTGGGCGATCGCATCCGCAAGGGCGTGGCCCAGGCATTGGCCGCCGGCCGGGTCACATCTGATCTGGCCGGACAAATCGACGGAGGAGAAGCCGTTCCATGTTCCGAATTCGCCGAAATCCTCAAGGAGGCCGTGGCCTAAACCGCCTCCTTAGCATGGGTCTCAACGCAGCCCGGTCCCTGGTCTTCCCTGGCCGGTGCCCGGGCTGCTTTGCATATGCCCCGGATTCGCCCCTCTGTCTCCGATGCCGTGAAAATCTGGTCCCCTTTGAATCCCCCCATTGCACCCTTTGCGGTCATCTTTTCCCCCGGGGTGGGGGAGAAGATCATCTTTGCACCCAATGCCTGGAAGCACCCCCGCCCCTGGGGAAGGTCAGGGCTGCCTTTGCCTACCAGGGAATCCTTCGCACCCTTTTGCCCCGGTTCAAGTACAATGCCCGCCTTTCACCGGTCCGCGCCTTTGAAAAAGCCCTTTTCCATGCCCATGAAACCCATTTCGGGGAAGAAGAGGTGATCATGCCCGTTCCCCTGCACATGAAAAAACTGCGGAAACGGGGATTTAACCAGGCCTATCTTTTGATTCGCAGCTTTCCAGATTTTTTCCGGGAGAAATATGGGCAGGATCCCCCCTGGACCATTGATTTCACCGCCATGGAACGGCGTCGTCACACCCCACCCCAGACCGGTTCCCATGTCCAGGCCCGTCACCGGAATATGGCCGGTGCCTTCGGGGTCCGGGACAAGGCCGCGGTGGAAGGGCGTCGGGTCCTACTCATCGACGATGTCTACACCACCGGGGCCACCTGCCAGGAGGCCGGACGGGCTTTGCTCCAGGCCGGCGCCGACGGCGTGGATGCCCTGGTTTTGGCCCGGGCGTAAACGGCGAATTCTTGCTGAATCCTTCTTTATTCCATGGGGCTTTCGAAGGTCGCCCTTGGCGATGGCCGAGGAAAAAAACTTTGTACTTTGGCCCTGACCTTCTGTATAATTCATATTTAGGCCGGGGCTTCATTAAGAACCGGTTCCATGCCATGGGCTCCTGATTCAATCCCCAAAACCCCGTGGCAGTTTGCAGAGGAGTCCAAGGAAAGATCTGCAAATCAGAAGGTTTCGTTTTCCAATTTAAATTCATGCGAATTTCAAAGGTTGACCATGGGATATTTCCATGGCCCCGGGGGGGCTGGTTTTTGTCCGCCGGGGTGTCAGGTTAAAAATAAATTTTCTTTTCACTTCCGATTTATGGCAGTACCACGGCCCTCGGTGGGCATATTTACAAGGGTGATTCCATCCATGGGCTTGGCTGGCGGACGCTAGGGAGCAATCGGCGAATTTTTTCAATCCACGGGGAAATGGCGATTTATTCCGGGGAATGGCCGGGGAAAGCGGCCTCCTCCGGCTGGAAATCCAGGGAAAAAATTGAAAAATAAAATCAAGCTTCGATATAAGAGATAGGTTCATTCCATGACAGAAGACGAGAAGCATCTGGTTCGGACCATCGCGACCCAGGTCTATTACAGATATTGCCACGGCTCAAATTTCATTTCCATGAGTCGGGAGGGGGCGTATCACCATGGCATTGTGGGCTTTCTCACGGCCAAGAAAGCCTATCGGAAAGAGACCGGTGTTCCCTTTGAAAAATGGGCGGCCATCAAGATCAGGGGAGCCATCATTGATGAGTTGCGGAAACGGGGCATGATCCGGCTTCCCCAGGAAAAGCAACGGTTGATCCGGGAATACACCCATGCCAAAACCTTCCTCCTCCAGCGGGGGGAGTCGGCCTCGGTGGCAGACATTGCCGAATTCCTGGAATGGAGCCCCAAGCAGGTCATGGATGTGGAATTTGCCTTTGTTTCCATCGTCTACATGGGGGATAACCCGGCCCTGGAACCGGCCGATGACCAGGATGCCGAGCATTGGGTGAACTCCCGGCAATTGGCGGCAACGATGCAGAAGTGCCTGGACGGCATTGAAAACCCAAGGGAAAAATTCATCTTTGTCCACAGGGTTTGGAATGAGCATCTGGGCAAGGCCTCAGCCGCCGGGGCCAAACTGAAGCGGGTGACCTTGAAAACACTGGGGGATCAGTTTGGATGCAGTGTGGAGAAAATCCGGCAGCATGAGTTGGCTGCCAAGCGGCAAATGCGGGAGTGTTTGGAAAAAAACGACATTCAAGTGAGAGGATAGGTATGAATGGGATCAGTTTAGATGAGGCCGTGGGGATTTGGTTTGGGAGCCGTCCCCCGGAGGGAGACCATCTGGCCCTGGAGACCCTGGACCAACTTTCCCTTACGAATGGCATGGCCACGGCTCCGGAGGCGGCCTTGAACCATCTGGCCACCTGCAGGGTCTGCATGGAAAAATGGGAGTGTTTCACCCTGGCCCGGCAAAAAAAGCAAGGGATTGAGCCGGAAGGGGAAATCATGGTGTATGGGCAATTGAAGGCTGCGGCCTCGGAATCCGAGGGCGCTGAAAAACTCAAGAGCCATTGCGGCCGGTTTGTCCTGGGCATCAGCAGGGAGGAGGGGGATGCACCCTTACATGGATTGGTTTCGGGCCTGATTACCCTGGATGTGGTTTCGGATCGTCCCTTGGTGGAGGGGCGCCGGGTCCGGGGCCGGGATGCCGCCGGATCCATTTTCATGGACAGTCGTATTCGGCGGGGCAAGGCCGCCGTGGAAACCCAGGGGCTGGATCAATATGATTTTTCCACCTGGACCCTGGCCATTTCAACCCCATGCGACACGGGGGACAATGGCTAGAACCTGGATTCTTTTTGAGGATGGAAGCCGGTATGCCATAGCCTGTAGAATCCGGCCCAAGATTCCGGATACCCATGGCCATGTCTCCGCCTACATTGTCCCCACCCCCGACTCCGACGGTTTTGTCACCGCGGCGGAGCTGGGGGTGAATGCGGCCCATGACTGGTGCTGGAAGAATAAATTGATTTCAGAACCGGTGTCGGCGATTTTTGCCCTGGAGGGGCTGGACGGTCAGAATTCCTCCTTTTCCGGCCAGAGCGGGGGGATGTGCTTTGCCATTGCCTTTGCCCGCCAATACCTCAACAGCGGGGGGCCGGACATTGCAGCCACCGGGGTCATCGACGGCCTGGACCGGGTGACCGCCGTGGGGGGGATTCGGGGGAAAATCCAGGCCGCCCGGGGGGTGTTGAAGGCGGGGGATTATTTTTTCTATCCCCGGGCCAACCACAGCGAATTGGGCCCCCTGGACCTGGAACCGTTGCGGCAGAGGCAGATCCATTGCCACGCCGTTGACAGCATCACCGAGCTCATGTCCCTCTTGTTTGCCTCGGATTCCCGCATGGTTCCCCCTGGGCAGCCTGTGAATGGCTGCTTGCCTGAACCCGGGGGAATGGCCGCCATGGGCAGACGGCTTTCCTCCATGCTTATTCCCCTGGCCATGGGAGTGGTGTTTGCCCTGGCCTTTACCCTCTGGCCGGATAGAATTACCGAGGAAGGAGGGGGGATACATCATTCCGGCCCGGGTGCATTTCATTCCCACCCCCCGCCCGCCCCGCCCCAACTTCCCCAAAAAACTGCCCTTGCAGGGCCCCTTCCTTCCATCCAAATGGAAATCCCCCCCCCAGTGCCACAGCTTTCCCACCCCATTCCAAAATCCCAACCCCGGTCCCGGGTAACCCGTCTTCCCCGGGTTCCCACCGGGAATGATTCCCGGAAAAATATTCTCCTGACCCTTGCGGATAAAGGCTTTGATTGATTCCTTTTTCCAACGATTGCCTTTGCCGTTCCAACGTGTTAATTTTCCTTAATCCGAATATTTCATGGCAATTTGTTCACCGGTTGGCGGGGTGAGGGAGGGGTAAATCCATCCATTCCATCTTTGTTCCTTGCAGCCCCCCAAAAAATCATTTTGTGAAATGTCCGGGCCAAATGCCGTCTATGATTTAAGTCGTTCCATCGATGATACCACGGGAGGCAAGGATGAAGGGATTTGGAAGGCAGATCTGCTCGGGAATTCTCCTCATGGGGCTCTGCCTGGGCTGTGCCCTGCCTCCCCCGCCCCTTAAGGTGTCTTCCCATATTCCCATATCCCAGGTCTTTTCCGCCATGGTGGCCCAGATGCGCAGCCAATATGATTTCCGGGGGCGGTCGATCCAGGTGTCCGACCCGGGCTTTTTCCAGCAGCAAACCTTGATGCATCTACCGTTTTCTTCCTTTTTAAATGCCGTTACCTCGGCCGAGTTGACCCGGCAGGGCGGGCGGGTGAGCCTCCAGGAAATGGGGGAGAATCCCCTGCGGCTGGTGGGCAGTTACCTGGTGGGGGAGGAGGCTGTTCTGGTCACCCTGCGGTTGCGACAAATGGGGCTGTCCTCGGGGCAGGATCTGGCCGTGGTTTCCCGGCAGCTCCCCCGGGAAATGCTGGCCCCTGCATGGTTTGTCCCCGGCCTGTCCGGGGTGGCCCATGCCCTGGTCCGGAAGTTGGAATTGGTCTACCAGGGTGGGGAATCCATTGCCGTCCAGGTCCGTCCCTTTTCTTCCGATGATCCCAGCCATGCCCAATGGGCCCTGGGGGAGGCCATGGAAAAATACCTCCGGGATGCCCTGGCAGCCTCATCCATTTTTAAACCCGGGAATGGGGGCCCTGTTTCCTCCCACGCCCTTCTAAGGGGGGCCTTTGTCCCATGGGGATCGGGCTGGATGTTCCATGCCGCCCTGGTCCGGACCGAAGATCAAGTTCCCCTGGCCGGTGCCGAGGTGTGGGCGCCGGATTCCACGGTCCCCGAGCAGATGCGGCAACCGGGTGTGCGTTCCCTGGAGGGCCTATGTCGGAAGCTGGTCCTGGGGCTTGAAATGGCCCCGGGGCAATTCCAGGGGGAGAATTCCGTGGTTTTTATTCCTCCCTTGGCCTTCCATGACAGGGACCAATCCGTGGTGGGACCCTTGAACGGGGAACTGATTTCCCGTTTGAAGAAGGAAATTCCAATTGTTTTGGGACTATCCGTGGCAGAAACCTTCCCCCCCAAGGGGGCTTGGTTGCTGCGGGGAAGCTATGGACGGGAAGGGGAAAATTTACGGGTCTCCATGGAAATGGGAACACAGGTAGCCGGCCGGGGTGCACCGCTTTGGTTTCGTTCCCAGGCCTACCTGGGTAAGACCTTTTACCAACCGGATTGGTTTCAAGCGGATCTGGACGGCCATTTGGACTACGCCATGGTTGGGCTGGAAAGGGCGGTGGAAAGAAATTCAGCCTTGTCCCCTCCCGTTTCGGTGGCGTTTCCAGGGGGGGAGGTCGATGGTTCCATGGCCCGGTATTTATATGGTCATTTTCAGGATCGTTTAGGGAGATCCCATGTGTTTACCCTGGATTTCCCGGGGCCCAATCCCGGGGGGCCGACTCCGGTTCTGTTGGAAGATGGAGCTGCTGGGGTTGGATTTAACAGGGACTTCCAGGGGGACGTCTATTCCCTTCGGGTCCAACATCGGCAACGGGGACGTACCGGGGTGGACGTTGAAATCGGCCTGGTGGACGGCAATGGGCAGGTTCAGGCATCCAGCCGGACCACGGCCCCCTTGTCCCCCACGGAGATTGCCCTTTTAGGGCGGGAACAGGGAGGGATGTCGCCTTCCCCATCGCCGGGGGCGAATTTGGTTCTTTCCACCCAGAAGGGACGGGGCAATCCGTCCTTTTTCCAGGGGGAAGGAATCACTTTCTTTGTCCGATCCGACCAGGATCTTTTTCTCCAGCTCTTTAACCGGGATGCCACCGGCAATGTGTATCGCATTTACCCCAACGGCCATGACAATGGAAGTCAGGGCATGGTGGCCCACCAGACCCTGGCCCTGCCCCAGGGGATCTTTGACCAGGGGTTTCAGTTCAAGGTGGGGGCTCCCCTGGGGGAAGAGCAGGTGGTTGCATTTGCCTCGGACGTTCCCCTCCCGGACATCCCCGGGGCAGATATCCTGGAATCCGGCATGCTGCGGGTGGGAAGAAACCTGGACGAGATTCAGGCCTGGTTTGAACATTATACCCGGGCCCGGGGCATCTCCCTGGCCGTGGACACCATTTCCTTGACCACCCGGGAGCGGCCTTGAGTTCAATGGCCGTCTTTCCTTCCCGGGCAGGGCGCGTTTTCCACGGGCTTCAATCCCCTGGAATTAAAATATTTCAAACAAAGCTTGATTCCTGATTGAATTCTTATAACATGTGCTAAACGCATCTGAAATCCGGGGATGAAATCAGCTCATCCCGTGTTGAGTTTCCTTGGTAAATTTAAAATTTCATCCAGTTCATTTTTCTTGTTTCCATTTGAATTCGGCAGTCTTCTCCAATTGAATCCGATAGTTCTGTTTTTCACGAAACATCCAGTACCGTCCTTCGGATATGGGGATATTTCCATGGCCGGGGCGGAATCCGATCAAAGGGGAAAAAGGTGATGGGGAATCGTTGTGCAACGTGGGTGTTGGTATTGGTTCTGGCAGGGGCCTCGGTCCTTTGGGCTTCCCAGCCCCGGGTGGCCCTTGTGGTGGGAAATGCCCGGTATGGAAGCGGTGCATTGGCCAATCCGGAAAATGATGCCCGGGACATGGGTCAAGCACTGGAGGCCATTGGCTTTGATGTGATCCTGGGCCTGGACGTGGACCGGAAGGGGCTGCTGGAGATCGTGAGGGAATTCGGCCGAAGGCTTTCCCGGGTCCAGGGGGGCATCGGCCTCTTTTATTATGCCGGCCACGGGGTGCAGATCAATGGGGTCAATTACCTGGTACCCGTGAATATCGACGCCCGGAATGCCTTGGATGCAGAATATGAGTCGGTGAAGGCCGCCCGGGTTCTGGGGACCATGGAAGCCGGGGGGACGGATTTGAATGTGGTGGTGCTGGATGCCTGCCGGGACAATCCCTTTGTTCCGCGGTCCCGATCCCTTTCCCAGGGGCTGGGGGGGATGGCCGCCCCCGAGGGGACCCTCATGGCCTATGCCACCAAGGCGGGCTTTGCCGCCGAGGATGGCTCAAACCAGCGGAACAGCCCCTATACAGAGGCCCTGCTTCGCCACATTCGAACCCCGGGGTTGGAGATCCGGGAGATGTTCAACCGGGTGGGCCTGGATGTGAAGGCCGGGACGGGTAATGCCCAAATTCCCTGGATTTCCAATGATCCCTTTCCGCCCTATTATTTGGCGGGTTCGTCCGGGGGGCCGGTTGATCCCCGGTCCGCTCCCGGGAAAGGGGCCGCCCTTGCTCCCTTTTCCAGCCATTCCAAGCGGATGTGGACGGAGCCCTTCACGGGCATGGAAATGGTCTGGGTGGACGGGGGCTGTTTTGACATGGGATCCACGGCCGGGGGGGAAGATGAAAGGCCGGTTCACCGGGTCTGCCTGGATGGGTTCTGGATGGGAAAGACCGAGGTGACCCAGGGGCAGTGGAATCGAATCATGGGCAGTTCACCCGCCCGGTTTCGGCAGGGGGACGCCTATCCCGTGGTCCGGGTGAACTGGCACGATGTCCAAACCTATGTCCAGGAGTTGAACCGGATTTCCGGTCAATCATTTGTTCTCCCTTCCGAGGCACAATGGGAATATGCCGCCCGGAGCCGGGGGCAGGCCCAGACCTTCAGCGGGGGGGAGGAGGTTGATCGTTTGGCCTGGTACGACGGCAATGCCGGCGGCTATATCCACCCCGTGGCCACCAAGGCCCCCAATGGCCTCGGCCTCCATGACATGAGCGGGAATGTATGGGAATGGTGCGCCGATGTCTATGACAGCCAGGCCTATTCCCTCCATGGGGGGAAGAATCCCCTCCATATTTCCCCGTGGAATTCCCGGGTGATCCGGGGGGGCGGCTGGGACTGTGATCCTCCATGGGTGACGGCCACGGTCCGGGATGGCTTTAAGCCGGTGTACCAGGGAAATTACCTGGGGTTTCGCCTCTGCCTGCCCCGGTTGAATGGAATGTAAGCTCGGCAGTCGGGTCGTGCCGTCGGTGGGAGTGGCGGGCTGATTTTTTTCCAGCTCCATGGCTTCCCGCTCCGGGCCGTTCCAGGGCAAAATCCCCATTATTTTTTCCCTTCTTTTTTTGAAAAAAAATATTTTCCTTCGATCCTTAACTACAGGAAAGAATCCCTTTACCGGAGGAAAATATGAAAAAATTCCCTTTAAAATTTGGTTTGCTTCTCTCCTGTCTCTTCCTGGTGGTGGCCGGGCAGGGCTGCGTGCAGAAACATGCTTCCATCCCCCAAACCGGCCGACTGACCTGTGACCAGGCCGCAGCGGCAGACTCCGTGGCCCCCGAAGCCCTGGCCCACATTTTGGCCGAAGCCCGGCAAAATCCAGACATGGAAGGCTGCTGGACCCCTTTGATGAAACAGGCATTGAACCGGGGCTGGACCCTTCCCATGGCCGATCTCACCCTGGCTATCCACCGGTTCAATCGCAGTGATTCCCCGGCCCTTTTTTCCGCAGCGGTTCACCAATACCTGGTGGGAATCGTAAACGGTAAGGCCGGATACGGTGCCCGGGAGAGACGGCTTTTGGCCGCCTACCTTCGGTTTGTCATTGAACATGCCCCGTCCAAACAGGATATCCGTCTGAAGCAGGCCCGACTCCTTTGCCTCCGCCTGGATTCGGAATTGTACCAGCGCTTTTTCGGGGTGAATTTCCTGGGGGCGGTGAATCCATGAAAACAAGGAGAGAATATATGAATGGATTAAAGCAATGGATGGGGGTGGCCTGGGTCACTTTATTGATATGGGTTGCCCCGGTTTTGGCATCCCCCCTGGATACGGGGGACCGGGCCGTTGAAATCGCCAAGCGGGCCAGGGACCGAATTGAAAAAAGCGGGAGCCAGTTGAAATCCTCCTCCCACCAGATGTTTTCCCAGTTCGCGGAAAAAACCGGAGAACTCCAGGCCCTTATTGATACGCGGAAACGGTTGGAACAAGCCGGGATGTTGGATCCGGCCGATCCCATGGGCCAGGCCAGAAAGGTTCACATCAATGCCCGGATAATCCGGGAGGTGGGGGCTTTGAAACTCATCTGCGATGAAAATCTGGATCTGGTCCTGAATTCATTGGAGGGGTTTGACCGGGCCATTGCCGCCTCCGTAGCCGATACCCAGGCCACCCGCTCCATTAATTCCAATTATGAGTTGATCCTGAGGGAGTACAGGGAAAAGGAGCGGGAGCGGTTTGAAGGGGCGGCCACCCAGGCCGAAGCGCTTTTGGAGGAAATCCAGGGGGCGGATGCACCGGAGTTGAAGCGGCGGCTCACGGCCAAGTATGCCCGGATCCGGCAGCGGTTGGATCGCATTGAACAGCGGCGGATCCTCTACGAAGCCCGGCTCAAGGTGGCCGGGGTGAACCAGAAGATTTCCGGTATGATCCGGGAGAAAATCCGCCAGCAGGACATCCCCACCAAGTTTCGGACCATGCTCACCTCCCTCTATACCAATTTTGCCAAGGTGGTACCCGTGGCTGCAATCGGGGGGACAGATCTGGAAGCCGCCCTGGGGAAACTGGGGTTTTCCCAGATGTCCGAGCTCTCCACGACCTTGGATGTGATGACCGACGTGAATGGGAAATTGTCCCAGGTCCTCAATGCCATGCTCTCCGATGTAACCCAGGGACTTGACGGGGTGAAAATTGTGGATGGGGAAGCGTTGAGCGACGGCGCCTTCAGCGCAGAAAAGGAAATGGAATACCTGTCCAAGCGGCGGGCCCAGTGGACCAAGGGGTAGGGAGG
>JAKSBM010000653.1 GCA_022361135.1 Desulfobacterales bacterium
GATCTCCACCTCTTTTTTCTCCACAGCCATGGGATTTGCAAATTCCAGAAGCTGGGTAATGGAGCGGTTGATCCGTTCCACCTCCTGGACCATGATTTCCGCAGTCTCCCGGTCTTCGGACCCCGGGGCATACCGTTTGCCAAAATAGGTGGCCAGCCCCTTGATGGAACTCAATGGGTTGCGGATTTCATGGGCCACCCCCCCGGCCAGCTTTCCAATGGCAGCCAGGTGGCGGGTGGTTTTAATCTCCCGGGTCAAACTCTTAATCTGGGTCAAATCCTTGAAGAGAAAAAGATGGCCCGTGGCTTCGGCCCCGTCCCGCACCGGGGAGGCCGTAACATCCAACACCAGGGTCCGCCCATGGGGGTGGGGCCATTCCACCTCTGCGGAAACACTCTCCCCCCGCCGGGTCATCTCCGCCACCATGGCCCCCATGCCCGGGGGAAGCTCCTTGGGTTCGGTGCCGAGAATGGTCCGGGCGGCCCGGTTCACCCCGGTGATTCCCCCGGCCAGATCAATGGTCAGCAAACCGGCGGGCATGTTCTGGACCAGATTATCGGAAAAGGCCTGGACATGGGAGAGGTCGGCCCGGGCATTCCGATAGGCCTGGAAGGAGAGAAGACTGATCACCCCCACACAGCCCAAAAGAAGATAAAGTCCGCCCCTGAAAAGGGTTTCCCGGACCAATTCGGCCGCCAACCGATCGGTTTCGGCCATGGAAAGGCCCACATAGATATAAAGATCTCCGGCATCTGCAAAAATTCCCGGACTGGCCAGGTTCTCCAATTGGTCAGGGCCCCTGTGGCGTCCCTTCCCGGGGGAATGCATCCCCATCATGCCGTGGCCGAATTTCCGTTCCCGATGGAACCGACTCTTTAGGGGGGTAAACCGCTTATACACCTCAAAAACAGATTCCGGCGACATGGCACGGATTCGATAGTCCACCCGGCCCGGAAATTTGCATAATTCATCCAAGGCCGGAACATCCCCGTACCGACTCCCCACCTGGTCCGGATCGTTGTGGGCCAAAATCCGCCCCTGGGTATCGGTGATCATGATGTAAAACACCTCGGGCTGGAAGGAGGTCTCACGGAGCATGCGCTGGAGCCTGCGTTCCCCCCACCGCATGCCCAGCATCCCACTCCGGGTACCGGCCTCAAAGGTCCGGATCAGGGAAATGCCCGTGGCCAAAAGCTGTTCCCGGACCTGGGTCTTCTGCTTTTCCATGCGGTCCAGGGTCATCATCCCGAAAATGGGCAATAGAATGACCAGTACCCCCACCACCATCAGCGGGGAAATAAAGCCGGGGAATTTCCGTCTCAACTTCAATCTCATGTCCATATCCTCAAATGAAGGGACAAAAAAAATTTCTCCGTCCCATGGTTATCCATTCCCAGATCCTTTGCAAGGGCAATACCAGGAGGCAAGGTCCTGTGGTGCCCCATCCCCCACGGGAAGAAAGACGCCCTATAAACAAGGAAGGACGGCCTCTCCGCCACTGAACGCCAATGGCCCCCAAGGAAGTTCACCCAGGCCCCAAAACCAATTCCGGATAAAAACTGTATCCATTGTACCCACCTGTATACGCCAACCCGGGTAAAAAGTATACAGATCATATTTTTCTGCCCCCCAACCAATCTATGGGGATTTTCATTAAAATTTCAATAACTTAAGATGAAATAAAGTTTTTATTCCGCCCCTGGCACCCTCCTTGCTCTATATTCTGGGCAAGATCGACTGAAACATGTAAGACCAACCCAAAATAGAATGGAGATTGACATGAAAAAAAGACTTTTGGTACCCACATTTCTTCTGGCCCTTTTGATCAGCGCAGGCAGTGCACTGGCCTGGCAACACGGATACGGCGGCGGCATGGGGTCATGCCCCCGGTTTGACCAGGGAATGCTCAAGGATCTGTCCCAGACCCAGCGGGACGACCTGGCGGCCCTGCGCCAGAAATTCATCGACGACACCTATGAAACCCGGAATCAAATGATGCTGAAACGCAATGAAATGCGCATGCTCATGGAGACCTCTTCCCCTGACCGGAAAAAACTCACTGAGCTGAGCGAAGATATCAACGGCCTCCGGGTCACCCTCATGGACAAGCGCATCGACTATGTCCTGGAAGCCAAAAAAATTGCCCCTGAATTGAACCTGGGCGGCAAATTCGGCGACAATGGTCGCCGGGGCGGATGCCGCGGAATGAAAAAAGGTCAGGGATACCACCAGCAATAGGACCATCCCCTGAACAATTGCGACGAACTCCAGCCCGGAAAGGCATACTCCCCGCCTTTCCGGGCTCTTTTATGTGCGGTCCCGCCCCGCGCCGTCATCCCCCCTTGGGATTCCCCCCGGTGACTGAAATCATTTTGACTTCTCAACGGCTTGTGATAAGACAGTTTTATCCTGGATATTTCACAAGATGAAATCACCGGTAAAAGGGTATTCAATTCTCCCACGCCACCTCCTTCCCCCCTTTTAGAGCAGAAAACATCCAGGTATCCCTGAACACGACTTGCCCACATCTGAAACAGCTGAACCTGATGGAATTGGAGGACGTTATGCAAAGCACATCTCCCGATATTCTGATCATCGGCGGCGGCGTAGCAGGAATGGCGGCGGCACTCGCCTTAAAAACCCGGGACCTGAAGATCCACCTTGTGGAATCCCGGGATAAGCTGGGCGGCCATGGGGCTGCCTGGGCCTGCATGGCCACCGACACCTGCCAAAATTGCGGGGCCTGCCTGGCCCTTGAAATGGCGGACCAAACCCTTCACCAGTCCAATGTCACCCTCCACCTCAGCAGCCGGGTTACCCATTTGGAAACCGCCCCCGGGGACGTTAGGGCCCGGCTGGACACCGGGGAGGAGATCCGGGCCGGACACCTCATCAACGCCACCGGATTCACCCCCTTTGACCCGGCCCGGCTCCCGGCCCTGGGCCACGGCAACTCCCCCAGGATCCTCACCACCGCCCAATTGAATACGGCCCTGAACACCAATGGACTGGATCCCCTTTTAAAGGACATTCCCCACCCCCGCATTGCCTTCATTCAATGTGTGGGCTCCCGGAATCGGAAACTGGAACGGGACTTCTGTTCCCAGGTCTGCTGCAAAATTTCCATGCGCCATGCAGACAAGCTTCTCTTCCGACATCCCCAATCCCGGATTTCCCTCTTTTACATGGATCTCCAGGTCCTGGGCAAGGAAACCCGAAGCCAGTTGGCAGCCCTGGGCTCCCGGGTGGAGCTCATCCAGGGCATTCCCGGGGAAATCCTGGAAATGGAAGGCCACCCCACCCTGGTCAGCCAGAACCCGGATCCCGAAACCCGGACGGCCCTGCCCCGTGTCCAGCGCCAATTTGACCTGGTCATCCTTTCCGTGGGCATGGCCCCGGCGGAAAGCCAATCGGATCTGGCCACGCTATTGAACCAACCCCGGAACCCCTGGGGATTTTTTACCCGGTACCCGGATAAATCCGCCCAGGGCCACGACAATATCCAGAGCATCGGTTGTGCCGCCGCCCCCATGGACATTCCCTCCAGCATCCGGGACGGGCGACTGGCCGCCGCCAGGATCATTTCCCCGGAATTCACGGAGCAGCCCAGACGGCTGGCCGTCCTGGGCAGCGGCCCCCAGGCCCAGGCCATGGCCGAGGCGGCCCAAAACCGCGGCCACCAGGTCTTCCACTTTGGCAGCCCCGGGGATCCCGCCCCCCACTTGGAACAGATCACCGCCATCCAGGGGCATCTGGGACAATTCACCATCCATCACCAGGACGGGAACCATCGCCACAGCCTGGATTGCCATGCCCTCATCGCCGCCCCGGCCCCACGGGAAACACCGCCGGGGGCCCTGGCCTCTCCCCCCGGCGACACCGGAGAAGCCGCTCCGATTATCAAACCCCGGAACCTGTTCACCACGGCCCGACGTCCCATTGACCGAACACCGGATCGGACCCTAATTCTCATGGATTACGACCACCCGGCGCCCAAGCAAGCCACGGCCCTGGCCCTGGAATATGCCCGGAGCCTGGTTCAATCGGGGCGCCAATGCGCCGTGGCCATGCGCCACATGGGGGTCCATGGCATGGACGGCCAAAGGCGTTATGACCAGGCCAGAAAGGAAGGGGTCCTCTTCCTCCGCTACACAGCCCACACGGACATTGCCCTGGCCCCCACCCCCAATGGCATTGCCCTGACCCTCCAGGACCCCACCCTGGGAGGTGCGCCCCTGGAATCCAATTGGGACAATCTGGTCATGCCCCCCCTGCTGGAACCCGGACCGGGCTTCGCCGACCTGGCCCGACACCTGGACAACCAACGGGATGGGGAAGGCTTTCTCCAATCCCCCAACGTCCGCCATCGACTCATCCAAAGCCCCCGGCGGGGTGTATTCTATGTCGGCAACGGCCACGACGACATCGGCCAAGCCGACCTGGATTTGGAAATCCAGGCCATCCTCGGGGAACTGGCCCTCACCGTCCCATCCCAAGACCCGGATCACTCCGGGAAAGATTCTGCCCTGCCCCGGGTGGCCCCGGACCGCTGCGCCCAGTGCCTGACCTGCCTGCGCATCTGCCCCCACTCCGCCATCACCCTGGACCCGGTGGAAAACCGCCCGGTGATCCACGGCGATGCCTGCTTCAACTGCCGCCTCTGCCAGGTGAACTGCCCGGCCTGCGCCATTGATGCGCCCCCCCTGGACCGCCCGGAACCGGGGGAGAAAAAAACCACGGTGATCCTGGCCTGCCAACGCTCGGCCGCCCTGGCCGCCGACGCCGTAAAACTGCCGGACCACATCCGCCTCATCCCCCTGCCCTGTGCCTGTCGCATCAGCCCCTCCCTGATCCTGGAGGAACTCACGGCCGGAGCCCGGCAGGTCATGGTGGCCGGCTGCCACCACGGCAATTGCCAATCCCTCCAGGGCAGCCGGACTGCCCAGGATTTGGTGGGACAAATGACCCGTCTGCCGGGGATCCAACCCGGCCAGATCCTCTGGGAACCCGTGGCCGCCAACGAACCCCACCGAATCCAGGACCTCACCCGCCCCCAGCCACCGGAAAAAGGAGATGAACTGCCATGACCCACATCAATACAGAGACTGAAATGGGACGCCTCCTGAACCAGCTCTCCCGGGGGGACAACATCAACGAATGCCTCACCTGTGGGGCCTGCAACTCCCGCTGTACCTGGTTTGACGGCCCCGGCGGCCCCCTGCCCCGGCAGATTGTCCGCATGGCGGCCCTGGGATTGGAACAGGAACTCATTGACTCGGAAATGCTCTGGGACTGTCTCATCTGCAACCGCTGCACCCAGGACTGCCCCATGGAAATTTCCATGGACCTGGTGGTCCGACGGGGGCGGAGCCTTAAACCGGCACGGGAGCACATCCCCGTGGATATTGCCAAGGGCATTGAAACCCGGCTGGAAACCGGGGATGTGAATGGATTGACCACCGAAGAATTTGTGGAGACCGTGGAATGGGTCTCCGAGGAATTCGAAGATGAAATGGAAGACCC
>JAKSBM010000268.1 GCA_022361135.1 Desulfobacterales bacterium
CAATGTGGCCTTTGCCTCCAAGGCCAACGGCTACGAAGGCCTGGACACCCGGTTGCAGATCAACAACCCCACCGTGGTCAACCACATCACCCGGCTGAAAAACTGGGCCAAGGACAAACGCTTCATGTACGGCGGCCAGAAATACCAGGGCCCCAAATCCGAATTCATTGCCCAGAACGCCGCCGTATATATTGACTCCATCTCGGGCATTGCCAAGCTGAAAAAAGCGGTCAAGGATTTTAAATGGGACGCCGCCCCCCTGCCCGTTGAAGCCAATGTATCCGCCCCCCAGAACTCCATCATCGGCGGGGCCTCCCTCTGGGTCCTCAACGGCCATTCCGAAGAAGAATACAAGGGCGTGGCCGCCTTTTTAAAATTCCTGGCCTCCAATGAAATGCAAGCCTTCTGGCACAAGGAAACCGGGTATTTCCCCATCACCGTGGATGCCTATGCCAATCTCAAGGCCAACGGGTATTACAGGGAAAACCCCCTCCAGGAAGTGGGCATCCTCCAGCTCAACCGGGCCAACCCCACCACCATTTCCCGGGGGCTTCGCCTGGGTTATTTTGTCCAGATCCGGAACATCATCAACGAAGAATTGGAACAGGTCTGGAATGGGAAAAAATCCCCCCAGAACGCCCTGGATGATGCAGCCAAACGCTCCAATGCCCAGCTCATCAATTTTGAAAAAACCTATCAATAGAAGCGGACCCTCCCACCCCGGCAACAGCGCCGGGGTGGGACCCAAAATACCGGATAGCCCATGATCAAACGATCCCACTTCACGTCCCGGTTCCTGCCCTACGGCCTGATCCTTCCCCAGGTTTTGGTCACCCTCACCTTTTTCTACTGGCCCGCCATCCAGGGGCTGATCCAGAGCTTTCGGATTTCCGACCCATTTGGCCAGCGTTCCCGCTTTGTCTGGTTTGCCAATTATGTGGATCTGTTCACCGATCCCCTTTACCTGAAATCCATCGGCATCACCTTTGTCTTCAGCCTGGCCACGGCCGGCGTCTCCATCGGCCTGGGCCTGTTCATTGCGGCCATGGCCAACCGGGCCCTGCGCTTCAAGGCCCTCACCCGGACCCTGCTCATCTGGCCCTATGCCGTGGCCCCGGCCATCTCCGGCATCATGTGGCTCTTCCTCCTCCACCCCTCCTACGGCATCATTGCCCTGGGGGTAAAAAACTGGCTGGGCGCGGACTGGAACCCGGTACTCTACGGCGGAGATGCCATGGTCATGATTGTCCTGGCCTCGGCCTGGAAGGAGGTCAGCTATAATTTTGTCTTCTTCATGGCAGGGATGCAGGCCGTGCCCCGATCCCTCATCGAGGCCGCCGCCATTGACGGTGCCGGGCCCTTCCGGCGATTCTGGACCATTACCCTGCCCCTGCTCTCCCCCACATTTTTCTTCCTGGCCGTGATGAACATCATCTACGCCTTTTTCGAAACCTTCGGCATCATCCACACCATCACCCAGGGCGGGCCGGGGGGCGCCACCAACATCCTGGTCTACAAGGTCTACCAGGACGGATTTGTGGGTCTTAACCTGGGCTCTTCATCGGCCCAGTCCGTGGTCCTCATGACC
>JAKSBM010000187.1 GCA_022361135.1 Desulfobacterales bacterium
AGGAAGGATTTTCAAAATAAACGGCAGCAGTCTCACCGGACAGCTTGGATTTGAGGTCGGCCAGGTCCAAGAGTCCCGTGGCCGGATCGTAGCCCACGGGGATCAGGGTGATGGCCGGAGCACAATAATTCTTCATGACCTTGAACTTATCCGGATCCATGAGCTCGGGCACCAACACCTGGGAACGGCCGTTGAGGCGGCAGGCCATTCGGGTGGCCGTGGATGCGGCCTGGGCCCAGTCCATGGTGGGCACATTGACCACCTCCATGTCCACCAGCTCGGCCACCATGCTCTGGTATTCAAACAGGGCCTGGAACCGACCAAAGTCGTTGTACATCTCCCCGCCATAGGCCGTGAGAAATTCCCCCCGGGAGTTGATTTCATCACAAATGGCCGGCACATAGTGCTGCCAGCAGCCGGCCCCCAGGAAATTCAGGTATTGGTCGCAGTGCCGGTTTTTATTCAACAGCCCCAGGACATGTTTTTTCAACTCAAACTCCGAGCCCATTGCCTTGGGCAGATTCATGTTTTCCTTGAGCTTCAGGGCCTCGGGCACTTCGGCGTGCAGCTCGTCCAGGCTGGACAGCCCCAGCTCGGCCAGCATGGCCTCCTGGACTTCCGGCACGGAATTGGGAATATAGGGATGGTGCTTTAATCCGTTGATTGCCATGGATCACTCCTTGTTTAGTGGGTACTTCTAATAATTTTGGATTTTGGCGTGAATTCAAGGCGCAAAAAAATTTTAACCGGAGGAATACATAGAGTATTTCGAGGATTAAAATTTTTATGCAACGCCGAAATCATGCCAAAAGACAATTATTAGGGGTGGCCTATTGTCATTACCGTATGGTCTTCTTTCCCCCGAATAAAAGCAGAATCCATGCCGCAGGGGCTCCCCTTTAAGAATTCACCCCTGAAGCGACCCCATTTTCAAGCCGATTCAACGATTTTAGATTATCTGCCCCCACCATCCCCCCCATTTCATTCCCCATGAATTCCCTGGGAAATTGCCAAAATTGACAATTTTCATCCCCATTGCCCCCCCGGCTTGTCAATCCACGGCAAAGTGTGCTACCCCTCAAGGGGTGTGCCGCCCACCCCAAAGGGGCCTTGGCAGAATTTGGACGGCACATCCAACCCCAGGAAAAGGAGCTGCTGTGATCCACATGGAAAATATCCAGGCCGACCTGGAGAAAATCACCCGGATGATCAAAACCACCCTGAAGGTGGATGCCGCTGTCTTTGACCGGACCAGCCACCTGCTGGCCTGCACCGACGGCTATCTGCGCCACAAGGGTAAAACCGTCCACTCCCCCTCCATCGACGAGGTGGTGGCCACGGGCAATGTCATGGTGAACAAGCCCGGCCACATGGCCGCCTGCGCCGGCTGCCGCTTCATCGGAAACTGCCCGGCCAAGATCGAAATCCTTAGGAGCATCCGCACCCCGGACACCGCCCTGGGGGTCATGACC
>JAKSBM010000813.1 GCA_022361135.1 Desulfobacterales bacterium
CCGCATCGCCCAGCATCTCCTTGGAAAACCGCTCGAACGCCCGTGACCAGGCACCACCCGTCACCGCTCGATATTCAGCACTTGCCTCGCGCAAAGCAATCCACTCTCGCGTCGTTTCAAGTCCCTGGCGCTCAAGCGTGCCGAAATCGGAAAACTCAGGGCCTTCGACCAGTTTCTGGATCGTCCTGTTCACCTCGTCCGAACCGGCATAGAGAAACTGTCCCGGATCCATCATCCGCTGCAGCACCTCCTGACTGATCCCGTCCTGACCGGTCCCGCCTGTCTTGAAGCGTTCCCGAAGGTTGTTGATCCAATCGCGGCTTTGCTTGCGTGCACTCTCCCACTGTTCCTCAACGGCCGCGAACCGGTCTTCGAGGTCGTCCTGCGACGTCATCGCCGACATCTGCTTCCAGAACGGCTCCTGCGCCTTCAGGAGCTGACGCTGGAAATTGAACCAGCTGTTGAGATAGGGGTTCACTGAAAAGGGTTCTTCGGCCATTTGAGGTCCTCAAAGCGCCTTCGTATAGATTGCCAAGGCCGCTTCTTCCGTCATTTCGCGAGGATTGTTGATCAGCAGGCGCTCCTGCTTCATTGCGTCTGCGGCCAGCATCGGCAGGTTGTTGTGGCTGACGCCGAGCTCGCTCAGGCGGGACTGCATGCCAAGTTCCGGACCAAGCCTGACAACCCCCTCAACCAGGCCTTCCGCGCGTGCGCTTTCCGGTTTGCCGGCCAGTTCGGGAAAGATTATGGGAGCCAGTTCGGCATACATGCCCATGGCCTCGGGCATGTTGTATTCCAGCACATAAGGCAGGACCAAAGCGTTCGAAAGTCCATGTGGAATATGGAAATGCCCTCCGAGCGGATAGGCCAGTGCATGAACGGCAGCGACCGGAGCGTTGGCAAAGGCCATGCCGGCCAGCATCGATCCCAGCAACATATTGCCGCGGGCGTCACGATCCTTTGGTGTCAGACAGGCATTGCGGATGTTCGCACCCAGCAATTCCAGCGCCTGCTTGGCAAGGCAGTCGGACACCACGTTTTTGAGCCTTTTCGACGTGAAGGCTTCAATCGCATGCACCATGGCGTCAATGCCGGTGGCGGC
>JAKSBM010000766.1 GCA_022361135.1 Desulfobacterales bacterium
TGCAATTCCTCACCGATAAGATCATCAACCGCCAGAGCGAAGCCCGGGTCCGCGTGAAAGTGGACATCGAAGGCTACATGGAAACCCGCAAGGAAAACCTGCGCCAGCTGGCATTCAAGATGGCGGAAAAGGCCAAGAAGACCGGCCGCCCCGCCACCATCAACCAGATGAGTGCCCAGGACAGACGCATTGTCCACCTGGCCCTCAAGGACGACAGCCGGGTCCGTACCCAGAGCATGGGGGACGGATATTACCGTCGCCTGGTCATCTTCCCCAAGAAGAAAAACGGATACCGGGGAAAGAAACGTCATAAGAGATAGGATTCATGACTGATACCATCGCCGCAATAGCCACACCATACGGCCAGGGGGGGATCGGCGTCATCCGCATCTCCGGGCCCGAGGCCCTGGATATTGCGGCGCAGATTTTCTCCCGCACCCGGAATCCGGTTCCCGGCATCCTGACCCCGTTGAAGTCCCACCGGGTCTACCACGGATACATCCTGGACACGGACCGGGTGGTGGATGAAGTCATGGTGATTCCCATGATGGCACCCCGGTCCTACACGGCCGAAGATGTGGTGGAGATCCAGGCCCATTCCGGCACCGTGGTTCTCCGCCAGATCCTGGACCTGATCCTCGACCGGGGCGCCCGGCTTTCCGATCCCGGAGAGTTCACCAAACGGGCCTTCCTCAACCACCGCATCGACCTGACCCAGGCCGAGGCGGTGTGCGACATCATCAACGCCAAATCCGAATCTGCCTTGAAGTTTGCCGCCTCCCAGAACCTGGGGGCCCTGCAAACGGAAATCCTCAGCCTCCAGGAACCCCTGACCCGGCTGCTGGCCCAATTGGAAGTCTCCATTGATTTTCCCGATGATGTGGATGCCCCGGCATTGAACCAGGCGGCTGCGGAATCGGTGCAGGACGTCCTCACCCGCTGTTCCCGGCTCATTGCCCAGCACAACGATGCCTGTTTTCTCAAGGACGGCATCCGCATTGCCATCTGCGGCCAGCCCAACGTGGGGAAATCCAGCCTCATGAACCGGATCCTTACCCGGGAGAAAAGTATTGTCACCGACATCCCGGGCACCACCCGGGATGCCATTGAAGAAAGCATGAACCTGGAGGGAATTCCCCTGGTTCTGGTGGACACCGCCGGTATCCACGACACCGATGATCTGGTGGAAATCATCGGCATTGAACGGGCCAAGGACCAAATCCGGGATGCCGATCTCATCCTCTTCATGAAGGCGGCGGAAACCCCCTTTTCCATGAAGGAGTTCACCAAGACCGTCCCCTCGGACAAACGGGTGATCATTGTCCTCAACAAAATGGACCTCATTTGGGAGGAAGCCGGAACCAATCCATCCCCGGATGTGCCGGCCCGGCCCCCCAGGGAATTGGCCAACCAGGTCCCTGTGGTGGAAATCTCCGCCCTCACCGACGCCGGCATCGACACCCTCAGGGAACGCATTGTCTCCACCTGTATCCAGGATCTGGAGATGGATGGTTCCGCCGTTATCCCCAACCTGCGCCACAAAAAAGCATTGGAGCAGACCCAGACCTATCTTGAAGCCCTGTTGACCGGAATCGCAGAAGGGCAGGAGGAAGAAACCCTGGCCATTGAGGTAAAAAACAGCCTGGATGCCCTGGGAACCATCACGGGGGAAACCGCGTCCATCGATATTTTAGACACCATTTTCAGCAATTTTTGCATAGGGAAGTAAGTATTATGGCAATGGATTTAAACGAATATTTTGTAAAGTATGAAGCATTGGTCCAAGTTGTGGACGGCATTTTTGACCGGGTTAAGACCGAATTTCCCAAGGAAGTCTTCTGCCGGGAAAAATGCAGTGACTGCTGTTATGCCATCTTTGACCTGACCCTGGTGGAAGCCCTTTACCTCAAGCACAAGTTCAATGAAAAGTTCTCGGGCAAGGAAAGAAACGATATCATTGAAATTGCGGACAAAACCGACCGGGCCCTGGCCAAGATGAAGCGGGATGCCTATCGCAAGGCCAAGGATGGGGCCGACCAGCTTGAAATCGTGGGCAAAATGTCCCAGGAACGGGTCCGCTGTCCCCTGCTGGGCGAAGACAACCTCTGCGTCATGTACGAACACCGCCCCATCACCTGTCGGGTATACGGAATTCCCACATCCACGGCCGGTGCCAGCCACATCTGCGGCCGGACCAACTTTGTCCAGGGCCAAGCCTACCCCACACTGAACATGGACAAGATTTACACCCAGCTCCAATTGCTGTCCGCCGAGTTGGTTAAGGGAATCAATTCGGAAAAAATCCGCATGCACGAAATGCTGATTCCCGTATCCATGGCTGTGATCACGGAATTCAGTGAAGATTATCTGGGGGTTATTCAGAATGGATAATTTTTCCAGGGACGACATCGAGGAAAAGAAAAAAGCCATTTTCGATGCCATGGGGAAACGGGGCCAGAAACAGATCCTGAAAAATGGATATGAAGAATGGGATCCCTTCCAGGAACCCAAGGATCCCATCGACATCCGTAAGGATAAAACCCAACGGACCTCCCAGCAACTCATCCGGGAGTTCCTCTCTGCCATCCCCCACGAAGAATATTCCAATTCCTATGCCCAATCCGCATTGGAGATGTGCATTGGCATCATCAACGATGAGGAACGGATCAAGGGTATGTTTGACTTTGCCATCTGGTACCGGGATCTGCTCATCCGCGAGGGGTATGAAACCGAAAAGTAAACCGGAAGCGATTTGCCCGGTCGACGGAGAAGATCCCGCCGGCCGGGCATTGGAACTTCTGGACCAGTGTGAAACCAGCCTCACCGCTGCCGAATACGGCCGTCAATTATCCAAACAGCTCGGCCTTTCCCCCCGGGGAAGCCGGCAATTGATCAATCGGCTGGTAGGCTGCCAGGAACTCAGCTATGTGGACCTATACGGCAGCACCCGCATCCAGCGCTGTTTCCTCAAACCGGTCCAAATCAGCCCCCACTTCATCCTCAGTCCGCCGGACCGCACCGTTCCACCGGACATGGTCACCATCCGCATTGCACCGGGGATTTCATTTGGCTCGGGCCACCACCCCACCACCCAGATGTGCCTGGAACTCATGGACCATCTTTTCTTTGAAACCGATTTTACCCAAATCCACGGCCGGGGCATGGCCGCCGATGTGGGCAGCGGTTCCGGCGTCCTGGCATTGGCCGCCTGTGCCGCAGGGGTCTCCTCTTGCCGGGCCTGGGAAATTGATCCGGTATCCGTCAACGAAGCCCGGCGCAATATTCGCTTGAACAACATGGGCCGGGCCATTGAGCTCCAGGCCGATTTCATGCCCCCCTGCCCAGGGCACTTCTCCCTGCTCTGCGCCAACCTGAGATACCCCACCCTCATGGAGCTTAAACCCCTATTTTACGAAAGTTTGACACCCGGGGGATATATGGTCCTCTCCGGCATCCGGGAGTGGGAAATTGCCCCCTTGACGCAAGCCTATACCCAGGTGGGCCTCACCCCGTTGCGCACCCTGGAACGAAAACAATGGGGCGCCCTGCTCCTCCGGCGGGACTGATTCTCCCCTTCCCTTTACACCACATGCCGTAACACCCAACGGCTTACACGTGCCCAAGCCCACCGGGAAAGCTTCCAACGCCAAAGCCCACTGCAAAAGCACGGGGATTCCCAAAGCAACGGTCCAATTGAATCCATTTAAAGGACGCAATGGACGGGGCTTTTGTCCCCTGGATTCCAACGCCTTGTTCCCACCACGGAAGATGGATTGCCCCTGCCCTTCCATTGGGGTATACTTGCCCAAACAGCCCGGAGGAAAGGCATGGAAATTCGCACCCTTACCCTTGTTTTTATCGCAATCCTGTCCATGGGAATTCAAACCGGACAGGGTCAGGTTTATTCCTGGATTGATGACCAGGGAATCCGCCACTATTCCAATGTGACCCCGCCCCAGAACGGAGCCGCCCGATCCCTGGAGGAAACCCGACCTGCCCCGGCTTCCGGAGACTTTCAACTGGTCAAGGTCTACGATGGAGACACCATTCTGGCCCGGGCCCTGGGCATTGAATTCAAAATCCGCCTGGTGGGCATCGACGCCCCGGAAAAGGGATATTCCAAGGGTCCGGCCCAACCCTTTGCCCGGGAGGCCGACCAATACCTCGCCCGGCGGCTGGCCGCCCATTCCTTTGGGGTGAAATCCTACGGAATGGGGAGTTACA
>JAKSBM010000872.1 GCA_022361135.1 Desulfobacterales bacterium
GCCCCGCCGGGCGAGATGCCGACACCTGAGTTACTGGGTTCCAGAATCCTCCCAGTAACTCATTGGGGCGTCCCATCCAGCGCCTTGAAGGCCGGTCAAACCCATTTCGTGGGATATCCTGATTAGCCCGTCCGGTTCCGGGACAGCCGGGGTCATGGAATCATGAAAAAAAATTCAAAGCAATCTGGGTAAACCGATTCTGGATCAGCTTCTGCATATGGGACGCAGACATGAAAGCATTCCGCAATTTCAGCCGTTCCTCCCCCCCCAAGGCCCGGGGATCAATGGTATTTGTCATTTCCTCCCCCCGTCCCAGCCGGTCCAGATTGGCCAGAAGCCGCAGACGGCTGAAAGTTTCAAAGGAGAGTCTAAAATACCCGGCCTGCTTCCGGGTGAAAACACCCTGGGCTTCCAGTTGGTGGATGCGCCCCAGGGTGGAGGTTTCGGCAATGCCGTGGTTCAGGGCAAAGATCCGCGCCCCGTTGATTAAATGGACCAGCCCCCCGGTCTTGATATTGACCTGGCCGGGGTATTCCCCGTTTTTCATGGGTTGAATCCGGCCGAAGATATCCATGGGAATCTCAAAACGGAGATCCTCCCGGGCCAACATGTGATTGATTTTTTCAGGGGATTCAAAAACGGTGAAGATGCTCTCCCAGAGCTGCTCGGCCAATCGGACATCCCCCCACACCGGCCTGAAATCCAGGAGGATGGTCATCATGATACTCTGGTCGGGGTCCAGGGATCGGGACCAGCCCTGAATGGCGGTCTGCCACTGGGAAAGGGAACGCCGCCAGGGGGAGTGGGAGGCCATGACCCTGCCCGTGCAGAGATCAAATCCACAGCGATCCAGCCCCAGGGTAACCCGGTGGGCAAACTCGGCAAACCATTCATCCACGGCCTCCAGCTCCCCGTCCCGGGGATCGGCATGGATCAATGCATTGTCCTGGTCGGTCCGCAGGGCTTGCTCCCGCCGGCCCTCGCTGCCCATGTTCACCCAGCAATAGGCCACGGGAGGGCGCCCCTTGCCCTCCCTTTCCATGCCAACCTCGCACAGGGAAATCACCTTGCCGCAAACGGCTTCGTGGCCATGGGACATGGCCGTTAAAATCCGATGCAAGGGAATTCCCGACCGGACCATGGAATGAAGATA
>JAKSBM010000689.1 GCA_022361135.1 Desulfobacterales bacterium
AATTTGGTCAACGAAGATATGCAATTCCGTACCCTGGAATTGTTGGACCGGGAAATTGCCACCAGTCGTCTGCTTCTGTCCGAGGCCGAACGCCATTACAGCCGGGGGCTGGATACCTATTTGCCCGTGGTCTCAGCCCTGGTTCAGACCCAGGAACTTGAAATATCCCGTCTCCGCCAGCAGGCGGCCTTGATTAAATACCGCATTGGTCTCCACCGGAGTCTCGGAGGGGGATGGGGGCGGAATCCGAATCCGGCTTCTCCCCCTGGCAAAACGCCGGCCCCAGACAAATCTTCTGTCCCCAGTGAATAATAGTGAAACGAGGAAATCCATGAATACGACCAAAACCCTGGTGAAATTTCTATTGCCCTTGATCATCCTCAGCCTTGGTGTGGTTGGCGGATGGCAGATCTATCAGTCCAAACGCAAGATTAAGAAATCCCGTCCGGCCAGTCTGCCTCCCCTGGTGGAAACCCTGACCGTGGAAAAGGCCGTCATTCCCATCACCCTGAACGCCATGGGCACGGTGGTGCCTGAACGGACCATTGCCTTGAAGCCCGAGGTCTCCGGTCGGATCATGGAATTGGGTGCTGAGTTTATCCCGGGGGGGCGATTCCGCCAGGGAGAAAGCATTCTGGTGTTGGATCCGGCGGATTTTGAATTGGTGATCCAAAAGCAATTGGCATTGGAATCCCGCGCCCGGGCGGCCCTGGCCCTGGAAAAGGGGAAGCAGGACGTGGCCCGGGAGGATTTGGCACTGATGCAGACCACCACGGGAAGAATCTTGTCCAATACGGATCTGGCCCTGCGAAAACCCCAGATGGATCAGGCCCTGGCCGATTTGGCTTCGGTGCGGGCCGATTTGGCCCAGGCCCGGTTGAATCTCTCCCGGACCCGGGTAATTGCACCCTTTAATGCCATGGTCCTGGAGCGGAATGTGGACAGGGGATCCCGGGTCTCCACCTCGGAGACCCTGGCCACCCTGGTGGGAACCGATCGGATTTGGGTGGAAGTGGCCGTGCCTGTGGGAAAGATTGCCCGGATTCGGTTTCCCGGTGGGGGGCAGGGGGGGAGTATGGTCCAGGTGATAACGGCCTCGGGCCGGTTCCGCCGGGGTGAGGTGATTCGCCTGAAGGCGGACATTAACCCCGCCACCCGCATGGCCACGGTGATCGTGGCCGTGGATGATCCCTTTGCCCTGGGGTCGAATGGGGGGAAGGCCCCCCTGCTTCTGGATTCCTATGTGGATGTTCGGATCCAGGCCCATCCCCTGGCCGACGCCGTGGCGCTGCCCCGGTCTGCCTTTCGCAACGGCGGCCAGGTTTGGCTCTACCGGGAGGGAGTTCTGGAAAAACGGGAGTTGACCCCGGTCTTCAGCGATGGCGAATTTGTCTATGTGACCCAGGGGCTGTCCATGGGTGAGGAGGTGATTCTCACGGATCTGGCCACCCCGGTGAAGGGGATGAAGCTGAGGAAGCCCGGTGAGGTACCCAAGGCCTCCATGGGTGGAGGCATGGGTAAAAAATCAGGCCGGAAATTGGGAACGGGTCGGAAAAAAGATGCCCTTCCAGGGGAAAAGGAGTAAACCGCCATGGCAGATGTAAAGCAAAAGGGAGCCCTGGCCTGGATGGCGGGCAATTCCGTGGCGGCCAACCTTTTCATGGCCGTGCTTTTGGTGGGGGGACTCGTCATGGGCCTCCAGACCAAACAGGAGATTTTTCCCCGGTGGGAGGTGGATACGGTGAGTGTGACCGTGCCCTATCCCGGGGCCAGCCCCGAGGAAGTGGAGCGGGGTATTGTTCTGGCCGTTGAAGAGGCGCTCCAGGGGCTGGAGGGGATCGATGAAATGCGGTCCACGGCATCGGAGGGGGTGGGCATGGTCTATGTGGATGCCCTGGAGGGATACGATGTGAACCGGCTGGCCCAGGATGTGGAAGGGGAGGTGGATCGGATTACCAGTTTCCCGGATGAGGCGGAAACGCCGGTGGTGAAGATTCCTTCCTACCGCAGGGATGCCATTTCCTTTTCCGTATACGGGGACCAGGATGAACGGGTGCTCCGTGCCGTGGCGGAAAGTCTCCGGGATCGGCTTTTGGCCCGGGGGGAGATTACCCAGGTGGATTTGGGGTCCGTACGGGACTATGAGATTCTGGTGGAGGTGGATCAATCCACCCTGAGACGATACGGCCTGACCTTGAATGATGTGGCCTCCCGGATCCGGCAGGGATCGGTGGAACTGCCCGCCGGAAGTCTGAAAACCCGGGGGGGCGAGATCATGATCCGCATCAAGGATCGACGCTACCTGGCCCGGGGCTATGAAACCATTCCCGTGATCACCCATGGGGACGGTTCCCAGGTCACCCTGGGCGAGCTGGCCGTGGTCCGGGACGGATTTGAGGATACCGACCGCTTTGCCCTTTACAATGGCTTACCCGCCGTGAATGTGGAGGTCTACCGGGTGGGAGACCAGACCCCCCTGGTGGTGGCCGGTGCGGCCAAGGAAGTGGTGGCGGACTTTGAGCATGAACTCACCGACGGGGTCCATGTGGGATTGATCCGTGACATGTCCGACATTTTCCGCCAGCGGGCGGATTTGCTTTTGAAAAACGGCTACATGGGTCTGGGACTGGTCTTTATTTTCCTGGCCCTTTTCCTGGAAATCCGGCTGGCTTTCTGGGTGGCCATGGGCATCCCCATTTCTTTCCTGGGGGCCTTTGTCTTTTTTCCCTTCACCGACTTCACCATCAATATGGTTTCCATGTTTGCCTTCATCGTCACCCTGGGCATTGTGGTGGACGATGCCATTGTGGTGGGGGAGAATATCTATGCCAAGCGACAACAGGGCCAGGGCTTTTTCCAGGCCGCCGTGGAGGGGGTCAGGGAGATTGCCATGCCCGTCACCTTTTCCGTGCTCACCAATATTGTGGCCTTCATGCCCCTGCTCTTTGTGTCGGGATGGATCGGGACCTTTTTCAAAAACATCCCCATGGTGGTGATCATGGTGTTTGCCGTCTCCCTGGTGGAATGCCTCTTTATCCTGCCGGCCCATCTCAGCCACCAGAGTCGGCGGGCGCCCTGGGGGCCCTTTGGCTGGCTCCACCACAGGCAGCAGGTTTTCAGCCATGCCTTTGTGGCCTGGGTCCGTCGGGTTTACGGCCCCTTTCTGCAGCGGGTGATTGAATATCGGTACACCACCCTGGCCCTGGCATTGGTGGTGCTCATGCTCACCGTGGGCTATGTGAAAAGCGGACGCATGGGGTTTGTGCTTTTTCCTCGCATTGAGTCGGATTTTGCCTTTGTCACGGCCACCCTGCCTTACGGCAGCGCCCAGGATCGGGTGAAACAGGTGGAAGCCAAGCTGGTGACCGGGGCCAAGGCCGTCATTGCCGACCATGGGGGAGACACCCTGGCCCGGGGGATGCTCTCACGGATTTCGGAGAATGTCATTACCTTGCGGGTCATGCTCACCGGCCCCACGGTGAGACCCATGCACACCGAGGAATTTGTCCAGAAATGGCGGCGGCGGGTGGGGGAGATTCCCGGGCTGGAATCCCTGAATTATCAGTCCGACCGCGGGGGGCCGGGCAGGGGCTCGGCCATTACCATTGAATTGACCCATCCGGATGTGGGAATCCTGGAGCAGGCGGGTCGGGAGCTGGCCCTGGCTTTGGAGGGCTTTTCCAATGTCAAGGATGTGGACGATGGGTCGGCCTCGGGCAAGGAACAATTGGACTTTAAAATGACCGCCCTGGGGCAGCGCCTGGGGCTCCAGGCCCGGGATGTGGCACGCCAGGTCCGCTATGCCTTTTACGGGGCCGAGGCCGTGAAGCTCCAGCGGGGGCGCAATGAGGTCACGGTGCGGGTGCGGCTGCCCGAAGCCCAGCGCACAACCGAAGATATCCTGACCCAGATGGTATTGAGAACCCCCAGTGGGGGGGAAGTCCTTCTGGGGGATGTGGTTTCCGTGGAGCGGGGCCGGGCCTACACCAGCATTGATCGACGGAACCAGAACCGGATCACCAAGGTCACCGCCGATGTGGTTCCCCGGCCCCAGGCCAATGCGGTGCTGGCGGAACTCTCCCAGGGGGCCTTGCCCGAATTGGTCCGTCGCTATCCGGGATTGGCCTATGATTTCCAGGGGCGCCAGGCCGATATGAAGGAGAGCGTCACCGGTCTCATGTATGGGTTGCTGGGGGCCATGTGTGTCATCTTTGCCCTGCTGGCCATCCCCTTCCGTAGTTATTTTCAACCCTTAATTATCATGGCCTGCATCCCCTTTGGCATTGTTGGGGCCGTCATGGGCCATATCTTCATGGGGTATTCCCTTTCCGTCATGAGCATGTTCGGGGTGGTGGCCCTGTCCGGGGTGGTGGTCAATGATTCTCTTGTTTTCATTGATTTTGCCAACCGGGAACGGGGCCGTGGAGCCTCCCCCCACCATGCAGTGTGCGAGGCGGGAATCCAACGCTTTCGCCCCATCCTCCTCACCACATTGACCACCTTTGCCGGATTGGCCCCCATGATGTTTGAAACCAGCCGCCAGGCCCGGTTCCTCATACCCATGGCCCTTTCCCTGGGCTTTGGCATTGTCTTTGCCACCCTGATCACCCTGATCCTGGTGCCCACCCTCTACGTCATCCTTGAGGATGTGGTGGGGCTCTACCGCAATTAGTTTTACTCCATAAAATCATCCCACCGGAGCACATTGCCTCCGGTGGGATTTTTTCCCATCACCTGCCATGGCATCTGTTTCAAAGGCCATTCCCTTCTTCCCTTCCATCAGCCGGGCAATTCCCTTGGCCTGCCGATGGATCACGATCAATTATTCCAGGCCATGCCAAGGTCTTATTTGAATGTTCCGGGATGGAATGACCCGGGTCATTTTTTGGATGA
>JAKSBM010000473.1 GCA_022361135.1 Desulfobacterales bacterium
AGCGTTATTGTTCCATTGAAGAGGCCGGAAATATCATTGCCCTGCTGAAGAAGGAGGCCAAAAAAGCATCACCGGCCAGGCCAGTGCCAGCATCATGGATTTCCTCTGCATGGAGATTCGGGACGGTGAAAATGGTAATCCCCAGTTCTATTACGAGGCCCACCCCGAAGCCTGCACCGACATGGGGTTGGTGCCCAGCGCAGGGTAATCGGGGGATTTCACCCTTCCCGGCCTCCCTGCCTTGACAGGGACCGGGGGCTGATGCATAAAAATAGGATCATCCACACCATTCCAATGAAAGGAAATCCCCATGAAAATCGATTGGGCCTATTTAAGAAAGGGCTGAGTCTCCTGCACCAAGGCGCAAAAGTATTTTGCGGAAAACCAGGTGGAGGTGGCCGAGACCGCCGATGCACGCAAGGAAAAAATCAACCATGACCAGGCATGGGAACTGCTCAGTGCCGCCCGTACCCTTTACATTGCCAAGGGTAAGAAAATCCTCACCCACACCCCGGACGAGGCCGCCCGGGAGGAGATCCTCAAGTCTGCCATGGGCCGGTCCGGGAACCTGCGGGCCCCCACCCTGAAAAAGGGGGATGCCGTTCTCATCGGTTTCAACGACAGTCTCTACCCCGAACATTTGTAATGGGGTGGTCCATAATCGGATCAACCTGAAAGGCCAAAGGCCGCCGGCAGATACCGGCGGCCTTTGGCCTTTTTTTATGGGAATGGAAATCACATGCCCATGTATGCCGTGCGCACGGCTTCGGAGTTGAGCAGGGCCTCGGCGGAATCCCCCAGGACCATCTGACCCGTCTGGATCACATAGCCCCGCTGGGCGATCTCCAGTGCTTCCTGGACCATCTGTTCCACCAAAAGGACCGTGGTGCCCGAGGCATGGACGGTCTGGATGGTTTCCATCATTTTTTCCACCATGGCCGGCATGAGTCCCAGGGACATTTCGTCCAGCATGAGGAGTTCGGGCTTGGACATGAGACCCCGGGCAATGGCCAGGATCTGCTGCTCTCCGCCGCTCATGGTTTCCGCCACCTGGTCGGCCCGTTTTTTCAACAGGGGGAAGAGGTCGAACATCTCATCCAGCCGGGCGTTGATTTCACCCCGGTCCTTGATGATGCAGGCCCCCAATTCCAGGTTTTCCCGCACCGTGAGTTTGGAAAAGAGGCGACGGCCCTCGGGCACGTAACTGATTCCCTTTTTCACGGTCTGGTGGGCGGGCAGTTCGGTGATGTCCTCGCCCTTGAAGACCAGCCGCCCGTGGGAGGGGGTGATGAGGCCGGCAATGGTTTTCATGAGGGTGGTTTTTCCGGCCCCGTTGGTGCCCACCACAGCCACCAGTTCGCCAGGAAAGACTTCAATGGAGATGCCGTGGATCACGGGAACCCCGTCATATCCGCAGTGCACGTCCTTTATTTCAAGCAGGGGTTTATCCATCTTTTCTTTCCTGTTTCAATCGTTTGCTGAATTTTTCACCAAAATAGGCCTTGATCACGGCGTCGTTTTCCACGATTTCGCTGGGCGGTCCTTCGGCAATTTTTTCGCCGCCGTCCAGGACCACCACCTTGTCGGCAATGGGCATGATGGCCTCCATGATGTGTTCCACCACCAAAAGGGTGAGGCCTTCTTCCTTGAGTTTAAGGATCAGGGCCACGGCCTCCTTGATCTCCGTGGAGGTGAGGCCGGCCATGGCCTCGTCCAGCATGAGCAGGCGGGGCCTGGTGGCCAGGGCACGGGCCATTTCCAATCGTTTTTTAATGCCGATGGGCAGGTCGCCGGCCAGGCTGTCCCTGAAGGGAGTGAGGCCGCATTGGTCAATGCATTCCTCGGCCAGGTCCCGGGCTTTGGTGGGATTGCTCTCCCGCAGGAAGGCACCGATGATCACATTTTCCTTCACCGACAATTCCTTGAGGGGACGGACCACCTGGAAGGTGCGCACCGCACCCAGGCGGGCCACCTTATAGGCCGGGGATTTGGTGATCTCTTCCCCCTGGAAAAAGACCCGGCCCGAGGTGGGGGGATGGTAGCCGGATATACAGTTGAACAGGGTGGTTTTCCCGGCGCCGTTGGGGCCCAGAAGGCCCACGATGCTGCCTTCGTCCACATGGAAGGAGACCTTGTTGTTGGCCACCAGGGAGCCGAATTGCATGGTGAGGTTGTCCACGGAAAGAATACTCATTTGGCACCCTCCTTTTTCCCGGAGGTGAGATCCTCGATGATACCCATGATGCCCCGGGGCTGTTTAATGACCACCAGGACGATGAGCAGGCCGAAGATGATGAGGTCCACCCCGCATCCCAGGCTGCCCAGGTAGGCCCGGCTGTATTCCTGGAGGGGGATGAGGACGGCGGCGCCCAGCAGGGGACCGAAAAAGGTTCCCGTGCCCCCCAGGATGGTGATGAGCACGAATTTCATGGACATGTCCAGGGACATGACCATGGGGGGATCCACCCGGAAGTTGTACTGGACAAAGAAGGCCCCGCACAGGGCGGCCATGAAGGCCGAGGCGCCGAATGCCAGCAGTTTGACCTTGGTGGAATTTACCCCCAGGGATTCTGCGGTTTCCTGGCCCTCACGCACGGCCTTGAGGTAGTAGCCCAGCCGGTGGCGTTCCATGTATCGGACCGCCCCGAAGATGAGGACGAAAAGGCCAAGGGCGCCGTAGTAATAGGGGATTTTATTGTCAAACCAGATGAAGTTTTTCCAGCCCTCGTCCACAAAGGGATAGTCCAGGCCCAGGGCACCACCCACCCAGTACCAGACCATGAAAAGGCGGTTGAAGATCTCCACCATGGCAAAGGTGGCAATGGCGAAGTAATGGCCCGAGAGCTTGAACACGGGCCAGGCAATGACCCCGGCGGCCAGGGCGGCCAACAGGGCGCCGATGATGGCCCCGGGCCAGGGGGATGACCCGTAGGTCACCACGGCCATGCCCGCCCCGTAGGCGCCGATGCCGAAGAAGACCGAGTGGCCGAAGGAAACCTGCCCGCAGTATCCGCCGATGATGTTCCAGGACTGGGACATGCAGGCAAAGAGCAGGATCAGGATAAATACATGCTGGGTAAAGGAGCTGGCAAATACGCCGGGGATCACCGGCAGCAGGGCAAAGCCTGCGATCAGGGCCAGCCAGATTTTGTCTTTTTGTTCGAGAATCGAATTTTTCATGGGCATCACCATCCAAAAAAGCCTTTGGGACGTACCATGACTACGGCCAGGTAGAGCATGAATACGGCCACGTATTTAAACACCGGGGCAATATAGAATCCGCTTAATGCCTCCACCAGACCGATGAGCAAGGCGGCCAGCAGGGCGCCGGGAATACTGCCGAATCCCCCCATGGCCACGATGACAAAGGCAATGAGGCCGAAGAGGGTGCCCACTTCCGGGTGAACGGCCAGGTAGGAGGGCATGAGGCCCCCGGCAATGCCCACACAGGCTCCGCCCATGCCGAATACCAGCAGGTAGATTCTTTCGGTGTTGATGCCCATGAGTTCGGCGGCTTCCTTGTCCATGGCCGTGGCCTGGATGGTCCAGCCGAATCGGGTCTTCCGAATGATGTAATAGACCACCCCGGTGACCACCAGGGCAAAGATGGCCGTGACCAGCTGGGGAACCGAAACAATGACCTCTCCGATGTGGAAGGCCTTGCCCCCGAGCACGGAATCCGAAAGCAGTCTGAAGTTGGGGGAGAACCGGTTCAAACAGACATTTTTGAGAACCATGGCCAGACCAAAGGTGGCCAACAGGGATGACAAGGGCGGTTTGCCAATGGTTTTTTTGATGATTAATTGATAGGTGAGGGCGGCCAGGAGGAAGACAAAGACCCCGGAAAAAAGCCAGGAGACCAAGGGGTCAATGTTGCATATAAAGCCCAGCCAATAGCTGACGTACATGGCCACCATGAGGAATTCCCCATGGCCGAAGTTGATCACGTCCATGACGCCCCAGATCAGACTCAGCCCCACGGCAACCAGCGCATAGAGCATGCCGTTCATCAGCCCGTCCAATACCACTTGAAAAAAGAGACTCATAACTTAACGTCCTGTTGTACTGCGGGTGTAAATAAAGGGAGTTGTCCGGTCCGGGGCGGGCCCGGAACCGGACAGGGGTGACGACTATCTTTTGTCCCAGGATGTCATGGGGACAATGGGTGCGGTGTCGGCCAGGGTCTGGGGGAAGATCCGTTTGTAGGTGCCGCCCTGGAGCTGGGTGATCATGCTCATGGCGCGGATGTTCTGGCCGCCCGGGGCAAAGGCCACTTCTCCGGCCAGGGAAAGGGGGGCTTTCCAGGTGTTGGCATAGAGGGTGTCCCGGACGGTTTTGTAGTCCAGGGTGCCGGCCTTTTCAATGGCCTGGGCCAGAACCAGTGTGGCTACGGCTTCCTGGATGGAGTCGGAGTCAAAGGGAACCGAAGGATTGGTTTTCTGCTTGTAGATTTTTTCAACTGCGGCCACGGCGGGCATGAGTTCGGCAAATTCCGGGGAATAGCCGGTGCCGCCCATGAAGAAGTTGGCATCCTTGCCCAGCTGTTTGGTGATCACGGGATCCTGGTAACCGGTGCAATAGTTCAGGGCTGCCTTGGGCAACCAGTTCATCTGCTTCATGGTTTTTACCCAGAGGGTGTAGTCCCCGCCCAGGCAGGCGCCAAAGATCACGTCGGGCTTTTTGGCCTTCAGGGTCTGGACTTCGGAGTTCAGGTTGGTGGCACCCGGGTTAAAGGGCACGTCGGCAACCACCTTGAATCCGTGTTCCTTGGCGGCTTTTTTGCCTTCGTCGGCGGCATGCTTACCGAATTCGGTGTTTTCGTAGATCAGGCCCACGGTTTTCAAACCGGCCTGGGTGTCCCGGTTGAGCCAGTTCATGACTTCCACAAATTCCAGGGATTCGGTTTCGTCGGTGGGGGCCATGCGGAAGAAATATTTGTAATTTCTTTTGGTCAGGGCGGCGGAGCTGGAGCAGCCGCACATGAATATTTTTTTCTTTCTTTCGGCCACAAAGGAGGCCGGTTTGGTTACGGCAGAGTTGTAGGAACCGATGATGGCATAAACCCCTTCCTGGTTGAAAAGGCGTTCGGCTTCGGATTTGCCCACATCGGGTTTGCCCTGGTGGTCGGCGTGGACCAATTGGATTTTATAGCCGTCCAGGATGCCTTCCTGGGCCGCCAGGGGGACCTGGATGTCGGGGTGGGCGTTGTTGATGACCTCAACGGCGGTGACCACCGAGGCCTGGCAGCGCTGGCCGGCCAGGGCACAGGGCCCGGTCAGGGGAAAGAGGGTCCCGATTTTGATGACTTTTTCTGCTGCCATGGATGGAACTGCCATACATGCCACAGACAGAACCAGACCCAATGCCACGAGACCTGCTTTTACTACATGCTTCATAACGTGTTCCTTTTCCTTTCGCCGAAACCGTTACCTGCCGCATGAAAATTTAGCATCCGGCACTGACATGCAACGGGTTGGCAAATTCATCATTAGCTGTTGCTCCTCCCCACTCCGGGGAGGCCGAAGGCTTAATCTGCAAGGGATGTGCCGGATTTTAAGGCCGACGGTGCCAAGGGGGCAGTTCCCTGGTAAGTCCGGGGGTTAGACGGGATTTGGTTTTGAATGAATGGGATTCAGTAACATGGGAAAATGCTAGGGAATTTTTACAGGGTGTCAGCTTTTTTAACACCGGGTAAAAAATACGGACAGGGGGGGAACCCGGCCGGGAAGGTTCCGGCCGGGGGGGAAATCAGGGGGCCAGTTCCTTGAGGATGCTCTCCTGCTCATCCAGGATATCGTCCAGGATTTCCGGGGTGGTGTAGGGGTTCATGATCACGGAGCGGAGAACCACCACATTGTCGGGATCCGTGGGATGGGCCTTGAGCCGGGTCCTGGATACAAAGCTTTTTCCCGCCTCCCGCTGGATGCGCTGGAGGTTGATGTTCACCTCGTCCAGCTCCTGGTTCACGGCCCGCCATTCCGCTTCGGTTTGGGCCTGGTCCAGTTTTTTGCCCAGGCTTTCGGGAACGGCCCGGTAGGCCAGGATATTAAGCTCCGGCGGACTGATGAGTTGGAATTGGGGCCGGGCCTTGATTTTCCGGGCAAATTCCATGGCGGTTTCAATGCCGTGGTCGATCATGAGGCCATATCCCCGGGTGCCCATGATTTTCAGGGCCGAATCCAGGACCAGGGAGTTGGCCTCCCTGGAGCCTTCCAGGGTTTTAATTCCCAGGTCGACGCTGCCCTTTCGGATGATGTAGCGGGCATGGTAGGCAATCTTGTCCTGGGCCGTGGGATCCTTGAAATAGATCATCCCCGATCCCATGGGCATGTAGAACTGCTTGTGACAGTCAATGGTCACGGAGTCGGCCAGTTCAATGCCGGCCAGCTTGTGGGCGTATTTTTCGGAAAAGAGAACCGGGCCGCCCCAGGCCGCATCCACATGGAAATGGATCTGGTGGTCTTTACATATCCGGGCCATTTCCGGCAGGGGGTCCACCACCCCGGTTTCCGTGGCCCCGGCCACGCCCACAACGGCAATGACCTTGGTTTTGGGCCGGGCTTCCAATTCCTTGATTTTGGCCTCCAGGCAATCCAGATCCACCCGGCGGTGTTCATCCACCTCCACGGGCAGGACATTGGCATTGCCGATGCCCAGGACGCCGCCGGCCTTTTTCAGGGAATAATGGCCCCGCTTGGAGACCAGGACCACCAGTCGTTCCTGGCCGTGGGCGGCCATGGCGGCAAAGAGGCCGTCGGATTCCACGCCCTGGAAATCTCCTTTGGGGGGCAGGCAGCTGTTCCGGGCCACCCAGAGGGCGGTGAGGTTGGCCGTGGTGCCCCCGGCGCAGAAGGCGCCCAGGCTGGTGTCCGTGTTCTGGACGTGGCCGTTGTAAAATTGGGAATCAAATTTGTAAATGGTGCGGTGGATCTTGGCCAATACCTGTTTTTCAAGGATGGAAAGGACCTTGGAGGTCTCCAGCTTGATCACATTCTGGTTCAGGGCCGCGGTGATGGCCTTGAGGTGGACCATGAAAAAGGGAATGGCTGCGGTCATGTGGCCGATGAAATAGGGGGAGGCCACATTCACGGCCCGGGGGGCGATTTCGTTGATGATGTCCTCGATGACATCGGCCAGTTTTTTCTCCGGCTCCCGGGAGATCCGGGTTTCGGTGTAGCACTGGGCCAGCTCCACCAGGCTGATTTCTTCGGTGACCCCCACGTGGCGGTTTAAAAAATCATGGAGTCCGAAAAGGATCTGCTCCATGTATTTCACCAGGGTCTGTCGACTGGAGTCGTCCTCGGGGCGGATAAATATCCGGTCCAGGGCTTCTCGGTCGGCGATGAGTGGGGTTGGGTATTCGGGGGTTGACATTGTTTATGTACTCTCGTGTTGTTTCGAAAGTACGTATGATGGACCTTTATGGGCCAATAGTCAAGGTTTGGGCTGGGATTAAATCCTGAAAAGCCCTGTCAAATGGTGTTTTTCAGGGTTTTGAAAAAAATAGGGTTTTGGGGGGTGTCCCTGGGGCGGGGTCGGAGGCGGTCTTTGTTTCGCCTGGCGAAATGGCGGGGGGCCGTTGGGGGATTAAAGGGAGAGTCTAAAGGGATTTGTTCTTCGATTCGGGGCGGTCAATGCAAGCCCGGATTGGGGGTGCCCGTGGGAGGGGGATCGGTTACGGAGCCAGTCTGCGATTTATGATCTTTAACGCGGCCCGGCTTTTTAATTTTTCCTTCAATGTTCTAAGGCGCCTTGCGCCAAAACGCCTGTCCGCTGCCCTGAGGATATCCATGAGTCCCCAGTGATCGTTTTCGAAATTTTTATCCAGGAGCTTGCTTTTTGGCGTATCTATATACTCCCTGAACAGGGCTGAGATGTCCGAGATATCATTTTCATGGGGATAATTCCTGGGATCCTTCCGGGTGGCGGAGGGCGGCTGATCCATGAAATCCCTGGGATAGTCCCAGATGATTTCCTTGTCCAGGGTGATCCAGTACCGGGGGATGTCGGTATTTCCCCGCTGGGATTTCATCCGGTAGACCGAGCAATGGATTTGGAAATTGATCTCCGATGATCTCAGATCATAGAGTTGTTTTTGTAATTTGCTCCAGCGTTTCATTTGTATCGGGTGTAATGATTCATGCTGTTTTTGCCGATTCCCAGCCGACCATGGCCTTTTTCCTGGCAGAGCCCCATCGGTATTGATGGATATTGCCTGATTTGGAAATAACGCGATGGCAGGGTATCAAATAGGCAACCGGGTTAACGGCAATGGCACTTGCAACTGCCCGGAATGCTTTGGGACGGCCAATGTATTCGGCAATATCTTGATAGCTTACCACATTGCCGCTGGGTATCTGCAATAAAGCCTTCCACACATTGATCTGGAAATTCGTTCCCTTGATTAAGAGGTTGAAGGGACGGGACTCCTGGGGCCCATTGAGGTGGAATATTTGATGGACAATCGGCAGAATTGATGTGGCATTTTCATTGAACACTGCGCCCGGCCATGCCCCAAAGAGTTGGTTCAGGGCATCCGCTCGGTTCTGTGTTTCTATGAATCCAAGATAACAGATTCCTCTTTTGGTGATTGCCGCCAGACATTCTCCAAAGGGAGAGGTGCAGAAGCCGTAGTCAATGGGTATGCCGGCGCCTTTTTTCTTGAAGTCGCCCGGTGTCATGGCATCGAATGTCACAAACAGGTCATGCAGGCGGCCGGGGCCTGAAAGACCGGATTCCAATGAAGCATCAAGAACGCTTTTTGAATCTGCCAGTTTTTTCTTCGTATAATCCAGTGTCAGAAATTGTTGGAACTGGATGGGGCCGATGCCGGCCCATCGCTTAAACAGGCGGTTGAAATGGTATTTGCTTAAATGGACGCTGGCTGCAATCTCATCAAGGCTGGGCTGGGATTTGAAATTACCCTCTATATAGTGAATGGCTTTTTCTATTTTTTTATAATCATGGGCATGTTGCGAATAATCGGGCATATCAATTTTTATCCTCCTGTTTGAAAACACTCTATTTCAAATGCGCTGCGATATCCACCCGAATATTGCTTTAAAGTTCAGCAATATCCGGGTGGTTTATTCCCAAGGTTCCAGGGTATCCTCTCAGGCATTTCAATGAATTAAATATCTTAAACATCAATTAAGCACATGGGTGGAGGCAGAATGAAAATCACAAACAATACAGGGGGGGTAAACAAGGTGATGGGGATGAGAGAGTGGGGTCTGATCGTTCTTTTATCGATCATCTGGGGCGGTTCATTTTTCTTTGTCGGGGTGGCGGTGAAAGAGCTGCCGCCCCTTACAATCGTCCTGGGCAGGGTTGCCCTGGCTTCCGTCATACTCCTGGGCGTTGTCTATCTTAAAGGACTGAGAATGCCCTCTTCTTTGGGCCTCTGGGGCGCCTTCCTCGTGATGGGTGCCTTGAATAATCTGATCCCGTTTTGTTTGATTGTTTGGGGCCAGACCCATATTGAGAGTGGGCTTGCCAGTATATTAAATGCAACAACGCCGATGTTCAGTGTTATTCTGGCCCACTTTTTTACCAGGGAGGAGAAATTGACACTGAACAGAATATCAGGCATCGGTTTCGGCTGGATCGGGGTTGCCGTTTTGATCGGAGTGGAATCTTTACGGGGCGTCGGTTTAGAGGTCCATGGACAGATTGCCGTCCTTGGCGCAGCCGTTTCCTACGCCTTTGCCGCCATATACGGGCGCCGGTTCAAAGGGATGAATCCCATGATTGTGGCAACCGGAATGCTGTGCGGGTCAACCCTAATGATGATTCCTCCCACCCTGTATGTTGATCAGCCATGGAATCTGGCGCCGGGCCCCATGGCG
>JAKSBM010000382.1 GCA_022361135.1 Desulfobacterales bacterium
CATGCCCATGTCGTTGTGGCAATGGATGGTGAGACCGGCGTTGCCGGTGTGGGAAAGCAGGGGGGCCAGGGTGGCCGCCACCTGGTGGGGGGCCATGATGCCCGAGGTGTCGGGCAGGGAGATGAGGTCCACGCCCAGCTGCTGTCCCAGGGCGGAAACGGCGGCTTTCAGCAATTCCGGACGGGTTTTGCCCATGTCCAGGACGGCGGTGCTGATCCGGGCCTTGGGGCGCTCTTTGCGCACAAAGGCCACCACGGATTCAAAATCGGAGAGGTGGGCGGCCATGTCTGCGGCGTCCATGTCCGAGGGCAGGTGGAGGTGAAAATGGATGTCGTCCACCCCGGTTTCCACCAGGATTTCGGCATCGGCCATGACGGCCCGGCCCAGGGCGGCGGTGCGCAGACCATAACCCTGGGAACGGGCATGGTCTGCGGTTTTTTGAACGATCTCCGCCTCCAGGGGATGGGCCGAGGGATATCCGATCTGGCTGACATCCACCCGGAGGGCGTTTTGAAAGGCGAGGAGTTCCAGTCTCTGGTCCAGGGTAAAGACCATGCCCTGGAACTGCATGCCTTCCCTCAGGGTTTCATCGATGACCTCTATTCTGCGATGGTTTCTGACTGCGTCCATGGTGCTCCTTTGGGGGGTTGAAGTATCCGTGGATCAGGTTGGGAAATTGATCGGTCAATGTCTGGATCACATGGGCCATGCCCAGGGCGCGGCCGCCGGGATCTTTTTCCGCCATGAGCCGGCAATAGGCCCGGGGATCGTAGTTGAGGTTCCGCCATTGGATCATGTTGATGTCGTGGGTTTCAATGAAGCGGATGAGAGCCTCCACCTCGGCCTCGGTGTCGGTGACCCCGGGACAGTTGAGGTAGTTGATGGCCACGAATTTTCCTGCCTCCCGGGCGGCGTCGATGGAAGCGATCACATCGGCATAGGCATAATTCCGGGGGCGGAAATAGGTGGTGTAGGCCGTTTCTCGTACGGAGTTCATGGAGACCCGCATGGCGTCCAGCCCGGCCTTGCACAAGGCCTTGACCTCGGCGGTGAGGCTGCCGTTGGTGTTCAGGTTGATGGTGCCCTTGTCCGTCTGCTCCCGGATCATGCGCACGGCGGGCTCAATGGCGGCAAAGGCGGTGAGGGGTTCTCCCTCGCAGCCCTGGCCGAAGCTGACCACGGCCTTTTTCACCTTGGCAATGTGCTCCAGAGAAATCTGGGCGATCTCTTCGGGGCTGGGGGTGAAGGCAATCCGGTCCTGGCAGGCGCAGAGATTATTCTCCGTCTGCAGGGAAATGCAGCCCATGCAGCGGGCGTTGCAGACCTGGGAGGTGGGCAGCGGCGCTTCGTAGCGGCCCAGGAAAAAGTTTTTCCCGGCCGGGCAGCCGTATTCCAGGGCACAGGTTTCCAGGTGGCGCATGAGACGGTTTCCGGGGTATGCCTTCTGCATGCGGTTGACCCCTTTGACGATTTTGGGCCGGGGCATGCGGCGCAGGTCCTGGCGGGGTTCGTCATCCACCAGGATGGCGGCGGATCTGAAATCGGTTTTTCCAAAGCCCACGGCCCCGTATGAAAACAGGGGCAGGGGGCGGTCCTGGCCCGCATCGTCGTAGGCACAGGTCCGGCGGTTCACATAGCCCGGGGAGTTAAAGACCGCCACCGGAAATATCCGCTCCGAGGGATCAAAGGGGTTGTGGGTGAGGATTTCAAATTCATCCCTGAAGACGTTGTAAACCAGGGGGGACCTTTGGGGGAGCATCATGAGTTCGCTGCCAAAGGGCATGTCCAGGGTGGTGCCTTGGGTGAGGATGACGGGTTCGTCCCCGGACATGCCGGCGGCCCCGTATCCTTCCAATTCGAAGATTTCTCCATTTTCAGCAGCCACGACTGCCGTGAGGATCTGTTTATTGATCAGAGCGATGTCGTTCACCTTCAAGTACATTGGATTATTACTCTCCGGTGGGGGTGCCGGGGCAGGGCCACACCGGTGGTTCTACCTGTACCGGATGGCCTGCATTCCCTGGCCGTCCCGGGGATGATCCCGGTCCGGGCTGGGTTGAACCTGTTGAAGCATCTATAACCTGGGGGTTCAACCATCCGGGTAAAGGGTACTGCAAGGGGTTCTGCATGGGCGATGCTCTGCCTGGAATCGGGTATATCAGATGGACGGGGGCGACTCAATAGCCAATCCCCGACTAATTTCCGGGAAGTGATAGCCGTTCCGGGGAGCAAAGCAATTTGGGGAACAATTTTTCCATGGCATTTTGAAAAATTATAAATCCATGTTTGGGGTTCAATGGAGGAATGCCGATTTCCCTGGTTTTCCTCACCAAAAAGGCTATGATTGCCCCCAAGGCTAGGACGCACCGTCGCCCGGGGAAACCGTTTAAAGGTTTATTCAACGGACCCGGGCCTTGGGCACATGGAGTTTGGAATGAGTTGAAGCAGAGGCGCTAGGATGGAAAACGCAGATATGCAGGATGAGATCAGGGGGATATTAAAACCCTATATGGCGGCCCAGTCCGACACGGGGACAGCCCGGGAACGGGAGGCGGAATTATTCCTTAAAACCTGGTTTGAAGACCAGGCCTATTTCCAGGAGCATCCCGACCATTGGGGGCTGGAGCCGGTGAAGGACGACGCCCTGGACCGCCATGTGGTTTGGGGCATGGTCCGGGGGACGGGACCGGACACTGTGGTGTTGGTCCACCACTATGATGTGGTGGATGCCGGGGATTTCGGGGCGGCCCGCCATGCGGCCCACGACCTGGATCGGGTCCATGGGGCCCTGGAAACCATGATCCATCAATTTGACGAAGACGCCCGGCTGGACTATGGAAATCCGGACTGGATTTTTGGACGGGGCGGAGCAGACATGAAGGCGGGTGGGGCCATCCAGATGGCTTTGCTCAAGGCCTTTAGCCGGGAGGCGTCATTCAAGGGAAATCTCATCCTCTGCTGCCTGCCCGATGAGGAAAACATGTCCGCGGGCATGCGGTCGGCCGTGCCCCTACTGGCCCGTTTGCAGGAAAAATACCAATTAAAGTTTCGGTTGATGATCGATTCCGAACCCCATGAACGGGGGGACGAAAACACAGGAACCATCTACGAGGGCAGTGTGGGCAAGGTCATGCCCATTGTCCTGGCCCGGGGGCGGTTGGCCCACACCGGCCGGATTTTCGAAGGGCTGAATCCCCTTCACCTGGTCTCCGAGTTCATGGTGAGGACCGAGCTGAACATGGATTTTTCCGAGGCCCACGGGGATGAAGCCCTGCCGCCGCCGTCATGGCTCCATTTCAGGGATGGGAAAACGGCCTATGATGTCTCCATCCCCGCCACGGCCCGGGCCTATATGAGCGTTCTCACCCTGGGACGTTCCCCGGGGGAGATTCTCTCCGCCCTTACCTCCATTGCCGAAGATGCCTTTGGGGCTGTGGTCCATCGCATCCAGGATGCCCATGATGAATTCACCGGGGGCAAGGGCGGCTGCCTGCCCTGGCAGGTGAAGGTGAAAACCTTTGATACCCTCTACGGCGAAATCCGCCGGGTCCTGGGGGAGGCATTTGAGGCGGAATTCCAAGCCCGGGTTGATGGGGAAAAGGCCCGCATTGACGCCGGCGAGATTAATTACATGGATGCCAGTTTTGAATTGCTGGAATTCTGCCTGGACCGGTGTCCGGACAAGGATCCGATGATGATCCTGGCCTTGTCCCCCCCCTTCTACACCCCGGTGTGCAATGATCGGATTCCGGATCTGGATCCCCGGGTCAAGGGATTGACCGCAGCGGTGGATGCCTTTGCCCAAAGGGAATGGAACGAGGGCTATGCCCCAAGGAAGTATTTCACCGGCATCTGTGACCTGTCCTATGCCTATCCCCTGGAAAACCCCGACGATGTGGGGGAAATCCGGGGCAATATGCCCCTGTGGGGGCGGGCCTACGACATTCCCTTTTCAGCCATTGAGGCGGTGAAAATGCCCAGTGTCAACATCGGCCCCTGGGGCAAGGATTTGCACAAGCTCACCGAGCGGGTCCACCGCAGGGACCTCTATGAACGCACCCCCCGCATTATGGAATGGGTTATTCGTTCCATCCTGGGCGGTTAATCCATCCCCTTTCTCCCCGATTCCCCATTGGTCGGGGAGAAAGACTTGACAGGGGACGCCGCCTCCTTTAAACCATTCTGAGCGTGCCGCCCCATCAGGGGGTGGTTTTCTGCGCCCCTGGGCCAGGATCATCAATGTGGATGGAAAGGATCGGGCAGATGGAAATTAAACGTGCCGACATCTCCGATATTCCGGAGACCCTGGAGCTTCATTATCGATACCAGGTGGACTCCATTGCGCCCGAAGACCGGGCCGATGGTTTTGTCACCACCCCTTTCACCCCGGAGGAGCTTCGATCCCTGGTGGAAGAGGAACAGGGCCTGTTCATTGCCCGGGATGCAGCCGGGGTCCACGGCTATGCCATGGCCGCCTCCTGGGCGTTCTGGTCGCCATGGCCCCTCTTTGCGCACATGATCCAAAACCTGGGGCAAACCACCTTTCTGGGACAGACCCTGGATACCCGTAATTCATTCCAATACGGCCCGGCCTGTGTGGACAAGGCCCACCGGGGACAGGGCCTCTTTCCCCGCCTCTTTGAATTCATGCGCCGGGAACTGGCCGGCCAATATCCCATCCTGGTCACCTTTATCAATCAGATCAATTCCCGTTCCCTTGCCGCCCATACCCGGAAGCTGGGGTTGGAGGTGAGCCGGGAATTTGATTTCAACGGCAATTCCTATTTTGAACTGGTTTACGACATGTCCCGCCCCGTATCGGGCGTCCAAGGAGGTTGAATGGCCCTGAGCGAATTTGAGATCAGACGATGTGAAAAGAAAATGGCGGGATTCATGGAGCGAAAACGTCCCTTTCCCGGGATTCGTGACCGTGTGGACCTGGGATGGCGCCTGGAAAAGCAGAGTGTGGAGATATTTGAAATCCGGCCCCAATGGGACAACCCCGGCGAAAAGCTGGAAATTCCCCTGGCCCGGGCCACATTTGTGCGCACCCAGAACCTGTGGAAGGTCTATTGGCGGCGTGCCATGATGAAGTGGCACCGGTATGAGCCCAATCCGTCGGTGGACCGGTTTGAGGAATTCCTGGATCTGGTGGAAGCCGACCGTTACGGCTGTTTCTTTGGCTGATTTCCAGGGGCGTGTAGATTAGTATTGCACCGGGGTGCCGGGCTGTGTTTAAGTGGGTGCCTGATATTTTAAATTATATCTGAAGCGGGGATACCATGTGTTTAGCCGTACCATCCAAGATTATCGAGATCAACGGAACCCAGGCCAAGGTGGAAGTTGAAGGCGTCACCCGGGAAACCAGTCTCATGCTCATCGAAGATCCCAAGGTGGGGGAATATGTCATTGTCCATGCCGGTTTTGCCATCAGCCGGATGGACGAGGCCGCCGCGCTCCAGACCCTGGAGGACATGCGGAACCTTCTGGCCAACGATCCCGCGGTCTGATTTCCATGGCCGATTCCCGGGTTGCCAGACAGCTCCTGGTCAATGGGGTGGTCCAGGGGGTGGGATTCCGTCCCTTTATTTTTGGATTGGCCCATGAACATGCTTTAAACGGGGAGGTTTCCAACACCTCCCAGGGGGTGGATATCCGTGTGGAGGGACCGAAAGGGGCCGTGGACGCCTTTGTCCGGGATATCTCCTCCAAAACCCCGCCCCTGGCCCGGATCACCCGGGTTGAGGTCCTTGAAATTCCCCCCCGGGACCGGACGGGCTTCAAGATCATCCCCAGCCAAACCCAGGGAAGCCGGGCCACATTGATTTCCCCGGATGTCTCCATTTGTGAGGATTGTCGCCGGGAAATGCTGGATCCCAAAAATCGGCGCCACCACTACCCATTCATCAATTGCACCCATTGCGGTCCCCGGTTCACCATCATTAAAGACCTTCCCTATGACCGGCCCCAGACCTCCATGGTCGATTTTCCCATGTGCCCGGACTGCCGGGCCGAGTATGAAGATCCCCTGGACCGTCGCTTCCATGCCCAGCCCAATGCCTGCCCCGTCTGCGGCCCCCGGGTCTGGCTCACCGATTCCCGGGGAAAAATCTTGGAGGCCCATCCCCACCGGGCATTGGACCGGGCCGCCCAGGCCTTGAGCCGGGGGGAAATCCTGGCCGTCAAGGGACTGGGGGGATTCCACCTGGCCTGCGATGCCGCCAATGGCGCTGCCGTGGCAGAGTTAAGGCGCCGGAAGCAGCGTCCCCACAAACCCTTTGCCCTCATGGCCCGCTCCCTGGAGGATTTGGAGGACTGGGTAAGGGTGTCTCCCGAGGAAGCCGAATTGCTTTCCTCCATGCACAAGCCCATTGTCCTTTTGGATAAAAAAGATTCGCCGGGGTCCATTCCCTTGTCCGGCCTGGCCCCGGACAATGCCTGCCTGGGGATCATGCTCCCCTACACCCCCCTCCATGTGCTGCTGCTGGAAAAGGGACCGCCGATCCTGGTGATGACGTCGGGAAATCGGCCCGGGGACCCCCTGTCCGTGGACAATGAAGATGCCCTGGATGCCTTTGGTCACATTGCCCATGCCTTTCTCCTCCATGACCGGGACATTTATTTCGGGGCCGATGATTCCATTGTCCGGGTCCAGGCGGGGGCATCCCGTTTCATCCGCAGGTCCCGGGGATATGCGCCCCTGCCCCTGCTTTTGGAGGGGGAATTTCCCCCCATTTTGGGCTGTGGTGCCCATTTGAAGAACACCGTTTGCCTCAGCCGGGGGAACCAGCTGTTTTTAAGCCAGCACATGGGGAACCTGGAAAATGAAAAGGTCCATGGATACTTCCGGCGGAGCATTGACCACATGGCGGATATCCTGGAAATCAGCCCACGGATCATCGCCCATGACCTGCATGGGGACTATTACTCCTCAGCCTATGCCCGGGAGCGGATCCGGGAAAACCCGGAATTGGAACGGGTGGAGATCCAGCACCACCATGCCCACGCCGTATCCTGCATGGCCGAAAACGGCTTGATCGGATGGGATTCTCCCCCGGTGATTGCCGTGGTTCTGGACGGAACCGGACTGGGCAGTGACGGCACCATCTGGGGGGGAGAGATCCTCACCTGCACCCCGGGGGATTTTAAACGCCGGGCCCATTTGGCCCCCCTGCCCATGCCCGGTGGGGATGCCGCCGCCCGGGAGCCCTGGCGCATGGCCGCGGCCCTCCTCTTCCATGCCCTTGGCCGGGATATGTTTGACCTGGATTTTCCCTGGCCCAGGGATGTGGATCAAACCCAGGTGGAATTTCTGGTCCAGATGATGGAAAAACAGCTTAATTGCCCCCCAACCTCGGGCTGCGGCCGGTATTTCGACGGGGTGGCCTCCATTCTGGGCCTTTGCCATGTGAACAGCCACGAGGCCCAGGCCGCCATGGTGGTGGAACATTGTGCCCGGGCTGCCCAGGCCCCCTTGGATTTGACGGTGGACCTTGTGCGGCGACCCAGTGCCCATGCCTGTGAGCACGATCCATGGGTGTTGGATTTCAGCCCCGGTATCCGGGACATGGTGTCGGTGCTCTCCCGGGGTGACGCGGCATTGGCCGACCTGGCCCAGGGATTTCAAGCCGGTCTGGTTTACGGCATATCCCGGGCGGTGGAACGGATTCGGGAGGAGACCGGCCTGGAACGGGTGGTGCTCTCCGGCGGGGTTTTTCACAATGATTTCATGCTTTCGGCCCTGACCCGTTCCCTGGCCTCCTGTGGTTTGGATGTGTTCTCCCATTCCCGGGTGCCCACCGGTGACGGGGGGATCAGTCTGGGCCAGGTGGTGGCGGCGTCGGCCATGATTGAGAATAGAGAAAAAGGAGTCTCCCATGTCCCTTGATTATACCCAGGCCTTCCGGGATGGTGAGCTGGCCCGGGACCTCATTGAAACCATCCAGAGGGAAACCCGGGGGCCCCTGCGCCTCATGGAGGTGTGCGGCACCCACACCATGGCCATTTTCCGCCACGGAATCCGGTCGGTGCTCCCCCGGGAAATTGCATTGCTTTCCGGACCGGGCTGTCCGGTCTGCGTCACCGCCCAGAAGGAGGTCGACGCCTTTGTGGCCCTGGCCCGCATGGATGATCTCATCGTCACCACCTTTGGGGATTTGATGAAGGTGCCGGGGTCGGGGAGCAGCCTGTCCCGGGAAAAGTCCCGGGGTGCCGATGTCCGCATGGTTTATTCCGTCTTCGACGCCCTGGAGATCGCCCGGGAAAATCCGGACCGGGAGGTGGTGTTCTGCGGGGTGGGATTTGAGACCACCATTCCCACCATGGCTGCGGGGATCCTGGGGGCGGCGGAGCAGGGGGTGACAAATTTCAGTATCCATGCCGCCCATAAATTGACCCCCCCGGCCCTGGGGGCCCTCATGGATGCCGACGGGGTGGAGGTGGATGGGTTTCTGCTTCCCGGCCATGTGTCGGTGATCACCGGCACCCGGGGCTATGAATCCGTGTTCAACGATTACCATGTGCCGTCGGTCATTGCCGGGTTTGAACCCCTGGATATTCTCAAGGCCGTGCTCATGCTGGTCCAACAGAACGGGGCCGGTACCCCGGCCTTGGAGAACGCCTATGCCCGGGCCGTGGCCGACCAGGGAAACCCCAAGGCCCGGGAGATCATGGATCTGGTCTTTGAACCCTGCCATGCGGTGTGGCGGGGCATCGGCATGATTCCGGATTCGGGCATGGCCATCCGGCCGGCCTACCAGGCATGGGATGCCGGGGTTAAATTTGATCTGGATCTGCCCGATACCCCGGAACCGCCCGGGTGTGCCTGTGGAGAAATCCTCATGGGATTGAAAACCCCGGACCAGTGCCCCCTGTATAAGAAAAAATGTACCCCCTGAATCCGGTGGGACCCTGCATGGTTTCCAGTGAAGGGTCCTGTGCCGCCTATTATCGGTACGGTTAGGGCGGATAATCCCGTCACACCGGACAGCCATTTGTAATCCCCCCTTTGGGGTTGAGGAAGGAAACGCCATGAAAGACGATACGATTTTGTTGGATCACGGGGCCGGGGGAAAGGCCTCCCATGCCATGTTCAGCCAGGAAATTCTTCCCCTTTTCAATAATCCGGAGCTGGCCCGCCAGGATGACGGAGCCGTAATGGATCTCCCCGGTCTGGAAGGCAAGCTGGCCTTTTCCACGGACACCTATGTGGTGGATCCCATCTTTTTCCCCGGGGGGAACATCGGGGATCTAGCCGTGAACGGCACGGTGAACGACATTGCCATGTGCGGGGCCAAACCCCTGTGCATCAGCGTGGGCCTCATCATTGAGGAGGGGTTTTCCCGCACCGACCTTTCCACCATCCTTTCCACCATGGCCGCTGCGGCTGATCGGGCCGGGGTCCACATCGTCACCG
>JAKSBM010001042.1 GCA_022361135.1 Desulfobacterales bacterium
GCCGCCATATACGGGCGCCGGTTCAAAGGGATGAATCCCATGATTGTGGCAACCGGAATGCTGTGCGGGTCAACCCTAATGATGATTCCTCCCACCCTGTATGTTGATCAGCCATGGAATCTGGCGCCGGGCCCCATGGCGATCCTGTCCATGCTGGGGCTTGCGGCCATCAGCACCTCCCTGGCTTACATCATTTATTTTCATTTGCTGGCAACTGCAGGCCCCACCAACCTTCTTTTGGTGACCTTTTTAATTCCTGTGAGCGCCATTGCCCTTGGGGGAGTATTGCTTGGTGAAGAACTGGGGTGGGAGGTGTTTGCTGGTATGGGAATGATTTTTTTAGGACTCATCACGATGGATGGCCGATTGCTTAAAAAACTGAAACGGAAAACGACTTGGTATTATCAGATATAATGGGTTCCCGGCAGGATTCTTTCTCCAAAATAAAAAACGATGGATTTCCCGCCCCCCCATGAAGCCCTGCACCGGACACGGATGGCATTCATCAACCATTCGATTGAAGGATATCGAGACCCCGTGGTTTGGGCTTCATATGTTCTGGTTGGAAAATAGAGGCTGGCTATCACTTGATGAGGTGCCGCAGTTCAGATGGGAGGTCTACCTTGGTTTTCAAAAGACGGTTACCTTGTTCCGGCCGTTCTTTTTTGAGGCATAGAGGGCCATGTCTGCGGATCTGATCAATTCAGCACATAACTCATTTATGGATCCGGAGTCGTTTTTAAGGGAGGTCACCCCGAAACTGGCTGTTACACTTAATGCACGCCCATTGTCGATGTCGAATGTCCTGGACTCAATATTGACACGCAGCTTTTCAGCAAACCGCATGGCGCCTTCCGATTCCGTTTCGGGCAGGATGACTACGAATTCTTCTCCCCCGTAGCGGGCCACCACATCGGCTTTTCGTACGTTTAGTCGGATTTGATCGGCAATGCCCACAAGGATTGAATCCCCGGCCTGGTGGCCGTGGAAGTCATTGACCAGTTTAAACCGGTCGATATCCATAAAAACCAGGCTCAATTGGGTGTTATATCGGACGGCTCTCTGGGTTTCCTGCTCCAGCCGCTCATGGAAATAACGACGATTATAGATCTGGGTTAATTCATCGGTTACCGACATTTTTTCAATGATCCGGGATGCTTCTTTCAGGTCTGTGATATCCGTTGCAATCTGAAGTTTGACAACCTTTTCATCGGTCCAGGTGATGGCCCGGTCATAGTTGTTGTACCATTTTCCGGTGATTGGATTTTTATCATCCCAGACACAAACCCCTGTGGGGGTACCGAATTCATCAACCAAATCGGCATTGGTGCAGTGTGCACAGGGGCCTTTTTCTCCCCTGAAAACATCCCAGCAGATTTCTCCGGTTAAATCCCGGCCGAAACTTTCAATCATATGCTGGTTCATGAATAGAATTTCATAGGTATCCATGTCTGCCACATAAACCGTTGCATCAATGCTGTTTAAAACCGTTAAAAAGGTTTCCTGGGAAGTCCTCAGGGCTGCTTCGGTCCGGTATTTTTCGGTGAGATCAATCCCCAGACTTGAGACATTCAGAAGATTACCCGCGGGATCCCGGGATATCAAATTGGACCACGCCACATTTAGAAGATTTCCTTGCCGGGTCAGGATTTCATTTTCATAGGCGGAAAATTCAAACGGGGTATTCTGGCCCAGGGGGGTATGGAAGGTTTTCCGAGCTGCTTCCCTGGCATGGTCGGGAATGAACATCTCAAACCAGTCTTCGCCAATCACCTCTTCTTCGGTCCATCCGGTGCTTTTTAAGAATTCGAGGTTGCAGAAGATGATCCTTGCATTGCTGTCAAGGGCCGTACCCATCTGGGGCGTGTTCATCAGGACACTTCGCCAGCCTGATCCAGACAGGTTCTCCAGCTTTTCATTTAATTCTTTATTTTGCTTTTTAAGGGTGGACTCTGAATTTAAAAGTTCTTCAATCCTGGATTCCAACTCCTCGTATGTTGGTTTTACAGGCATTGATGAAAGCACTCCCTTTAAAATTGAATATGACTCCAAACAATTCCGAGGTAACACATCGTCGATAATGGCACGGGTCAAATTTCTACCTTGAAAAATGACTTTTTGCCATGGGTAAAAAAGCGAATGGGAAGATTAAACTCCTTCATTTGTCGATTTGCAAGGGTAAAGTTAGTAATTGGGGTGGATGCTTTGGGCGATTGTGTTTCTTTTTCCTGGGGGAGATGGATTGGTGGTGGGCTGGGCAGGGGATGGGTTTTGTGGTAAAAGGGGGAAACTTAGAATGATTTCCGCCTAATATAAGGAGACGAATATGGACCTTCATATTAATGATATTTTGACACGGGTGACCCGGTATAACCTGATCCGCGACGGCCGCATGGTTTACATTGATGTGCACAAGAAGATTCAGGGGCATTTGGCCGGGGAGTACATTGCCGTGCCCAACCTGGTGAATATCATTGCTTCGCCGGAACTCCAGGGGGCTGGGGATAATGAAGACGAGGCCCTGGAAAATTGCCTGAAAAAGATCAAGGGCATGAACCTGGAGGAGATCTTTCCCCAGGCTGCGGCGGGTGGGGCTGATCCGGCCACAGAAGACGAATAGGCTGTTTGTATAAAAAAAAGAAAACCCCGTCTGTTGCGATGTTTGCAGCAGACGGGGTTTTTTATTTAAAAGCCGGTTGGGTTAACGGGCGGCTTTGCCCATTTCCATTCCCAGGTCCAGGGCTTTTTTGTTCATCTCCATGAAGTCTTTGGGGATGGTGGTCTCCAATACCTTCATGATGGATTCGGGGCGGACCAGATCGGTGATGCCGATGAGGGCGCCGAGCATGCAGATGTTGAATACGATGGGTTTGCCGATTTCGGACATGACCGTGTCAAACATGGGCAGGGCAATGTGTTTGGCATCCACCTTTTTTTCAACGGTGACGTATTTTTCGTCCACCAGCAATAGCCCGCCGGGGCGGATGATGGGGGAGAATTTGGTGTAACTTTCCTGGGTCAGGCTCACCAATACGTTGGGCTGGGTGACCTTGGGAAAGAGGATGTCGGAATCCGAGATCAAAACGTCGCTCCGGGTGGAGCCGCCACGGGCGGCGGCGCCGTAGCTCTGGGACTGGATTGCGTTTTTATCTTCAAAGAGAACGGCTGCCTTGGCCAGAATAATGGCTGCTGTGATAACGCCCTGGCCGCCGGATCCGGAAAAAACAAGTCTAGAACGTTCCATTATTTCTTTCCTTTCATTGCGGTGGCTATGACCTGATCATAGGCTTCACAGTATTCGGGTTTATCCGTGTTCTCCACAAAGATCCCCCTCTGGATGAGGTTGGGGTTCTTTTCCAGTTTCTTGGAGCCGATTTTCACGGTGTTGGTTTTGAAGGCTTCCATCATCTGCACGGCGTCCCCTTCTTTGTTCTTACGGCCAAAGTAGGTGGGGCACTGGGACATGATTTCAACC
>JAKSBM010000611.1 GCA_022361135.1 Desulfobacterales bacterium
CTGGAATACAATGGCGGCGATGGAGGCCGTGCCAATGGCAATGGCAATGGGGGTGTTCAGGGCAAAGAGGAAAAACAGGGTCAGGATGAGGATTTCCGGAGTCATGCATCCCTCCGTCTCAATTCCCGGGCCATGAAACCCAGGCAATGGAGGATGAAAACCAGGCTGGACAGGGGGACCACTCCCATGGGGGTCCACTTGGGCCAGCCCAGGGCCGGGGTAATCTGGAGGCGGACAAACCAGGCAAATTGGATGCCGTAGACCAGCATCACCCCAAAGAGGACCAGGGCGGCCCCATGGACCATCCAGGCGGAGATGCGTTGGCCGCTGGGACCCAGCCGGGAAAACAGGGCATCCACCCCGGGATGGGCCCCATGGTAATAGGCGGTGGAAGCCCCCAGAAAGGTAAGCCAGATCAACAGGAACCGGGCCAGTTCCTCGGACCAGAACAAGGAATGGTTGAGCCCGTAGCGGAAAAAGACCTGGGCCCCCACGATGAGGACCATGGCCATGCCCATGGCCGCCACCAGACGCTCCACCCCGGCGTTGACCCGCCGGGAAAATGCTGCAATGGAAACCATGGACCGCCTATTTCACCGCATCCAGGAGGCGGACCAGAAGATCCTTCACCCGGGGATTGCTGTAAAGATCCATGTCCTTGAGGCCGGCCACCTTGGCCCGGAAGGCGTCAATGTCCGGGTTTTCCACCACGGTCATCCCCTTTTCCTTGAGCAGGGCCAGGCGTTTGGCATTCTTTTCCCGATTGTCGGCCCGCTGGAAGGCGGCGGCTTCCTTGATGCAGGAGGTCACCAAGGTCTGATCGGCCTGGGACAGTCCCTTGAACCAGTTCATGGAGGCCACATTGATGTGGGGGCTGTAAACATGGCGGGTCAGAGTCATGTGCTTCTGGATTTCATAGAATTTGTAGACCTCCATGACCCAGAGGGGGTTTTCCTGGCCGTCGATGACCCCCTGCTCCAGCTCGGTGTAGATGGGCCAGGGCATGGGGGTGGGGTTGGCGCCCAGGGACTGCCAGATGGTCTTGTGCAGGGCCGAGGCCATGACTCGGATCTTGAGGCCGGCGGTGTCGCCGGGACCCTGGACCGCATGTTTATTATTGGTCAGATTCCGGAAACCGTTTTCGGAAAAACAAAGACCCTTGAAGCCGGAGGAGGCCAGGCTGTCCAAAATTTCCCGGCCCAGGGGGCCGTCCAGGATGGCGTCGGCCTGGGCATAATCCTTGAACAAAAAGGGATAGTTGATGACCCGGACAATGGGGTCAAAGGTGTCAAAGGGGCCGCCGGTGATGACGCCCATCTGCACCGTGCCCATCTGGATCTGCTGGAGGATTTCGGTTTCATTGCCCAGGGATGCGGAATGGTAGATTTTAACCTTGATATTATTCTGGGACCGTTCTTCAATGAGGGCCTTGAATTTATCGGCCACCAGGTTCTGGTTGGAACCGGGCTTGGTCACCACGCCCAGCTTGATGGTGTAGCCGGCCATGGCCGTACCCATGGCGCACCAGAGTATGAGAAGAATCAGACAACACCGTTTCATGGTGCCTCCTTTATATTCGGGGTTTAAATTGGTCCCTATCTAGCAGAATCCACGGACTGAAGTCAATCCATGATCTGATTTGCCTGGAATTTCCCCCTGTTCCGCAGAATAAAACAAAGGACACCACGGCCATGAACAACCTTCATCCCCACCCCCTTCCAGGGTGAAAATCTGTTTTCCACCCCGGTTTCCCTTTTCCACAAAAAAATAGACCCTACCCCGGGGGGAGGGAGATTTATCGTTGACAGGGACGAAAAAATAGCCCTAAGCTATTTCCCAATCTTCCCAAAACCCATTCAAATTTAAGGATGAATCATGAAGCCCTTACAGCTATTCTTGGTAATTCTCTGTATCCTTCTTCCCCTGACCGTTGCCGCTAAAAATGCGGGCCAGGCCCAGCATACCCTCTACGGCGGGAAATCCGGCCAGGTCCCCTTCCCCCACCACCAGCACCAAAGCATGATTTCCGACTGCATGACCTGCCATGCCGCCTTCCCCCAGGAAGCCGGAAGTCTGGACAGTTTGAAAAAGCAGGGCAGCCTGAAAAAGAAGCAGGTCATGAACAAAACCTGCCTCAAATGCCACCGGAGTCTGAAAAAGGCGGGCAAGCCCACCGGCCCCACCAAGTGCAACGGCTGCCACATTAAATAGCCGGGCCACCCGGCAGCGGCCCCATGGACGAACCGGACATCCACCTGGTCCGACCATGGGATTTATCTTCCTGAATCAAAATCAAAGCCCTGGGAAAGCACTCCCTTTTCCACCGGCGCAGTCCCGGAGCTTTGGGGCTTGTATCCCCTTTCTGGTTGGGCTAATATGGGCTCCGGAATTGATACGCAGTAACCCTTAAAGTAGAAATGAGGAAGTAAACCGTGAGCAGAACTTATCTTGGCGCATTGGACCAAGGCACCACCAGTACCCGCTTCATTGTCTTTGACCGCAACGGCGAGATCCTGGGGGTTGACCAGAAAGAACACGATCAGATTTGCAACCAGCCCGGATGGGTGGAGCACGACGCCGCCCAGATCTGGGACAACACCTGCGAGGTGATCTCCCGGGCCCTGGAAAAGGCTGGAATCCAGGGGGGCGACCTGGCCGCCCTGGGCATCACCAACCAGCGGGAAACCGTGGTGGCCTGGGACAGGGAAACGGGTAAGCCACTGTACAACGCCATTGTCTGGCAATGCACCCGCTCCGATGAAATCTGCCGGGAGTTGAACCGGGCCCACGGCAAGGACTGCTTCCGGGAGACCACGGGCCTGCCCACGGCCACCTATTTTTCCGGCCCCAAAATCAAATGGATGATGGAAAATGTCCCGGCCGTGGCCCAGGCGGTAAAGTCGGGTCGGGCCCTCTTCGGCACCATGGACACCTGGTGTTCCTGGAACCTCACCGGGGGACCGGGCAAGGGACGCCATGTCACCGATGTAACCAATGCCTCCCGGACCCTGCTCATGGATCTGAAAACCCTGGAATGGGATCCCCAGATCCTGTCCACCCTGGGAATTCCCCGGGAATGCCTGCCCGACATCGTTCCCTCCTCCCATGCCACGGCCTATGGGAAAACCCTGGCCTCCGGCCCCCTGGGAGCCGAGGTCATTGTGGGCGGTGCCCTGGGGGACCAGCAGGCCGCCCTGTTCGGCCAGACCTGCTTTGAGCCCGGAGAAGCCAAAAACACATACGGTACGGGCTGTTTCCTCCTCTTTAACACGGGCCATGAAATCCGCTTTTCCGACCATGGGCTCCTCACCACCCTGGGCTACCAGATCGGGGATGCCGATCCCGTCTACGCCCTGGAGGGCTCCATTGCCTACGCCGGTGCCCTGGTCCAATGGGTACGGGACAACCTGGGCCTCATCAAGGAAGCCCCGGAAATCGAAACCCTGGCCCTGGAGGTGGAGGACAACGGGGATGTCTATTGCGTCCCGGCCTTTTCCGGCCTCTTTGCCCCCCATTGGCGCCCCGATGCCCGGGGGGTGATCACCGGACTCACCCGCTTTGCCAATAAGAGCCACATTGCCCGGGCCGTCATCGAAGCCTCGGCCTACCAGACCCGGGACATTGTGGAGGCCATCAAGGCCGACCTGGGGGCGGAACTGGACCTGAGATCCCTGAAGGTGGACGGGGGCATGGTGGCCAACCAGACCCTGATGCAATTCCAGGCCGATATCCTGGACGTGGCCGTAACCCGGCCCAAGGTGGCGGAAACCACGGCCCTGGGCGCGGCCTATGCCGCCGGTCTGGCCGTGGGGGTCTGGGCCGATCACCACGAACTCAAGGCCAATTGGCATGTCCACACCACCTGGGAGCCGGACATGGCCCAAGAAAAACGAACCCGACTCACGGCGGGCTGGCAAAAGGCCGTGGACCGGACCCTGGACTGGAAGGACGAATAAGTCCCAAATCTTCCCCGCCGCCCATGGCCGGTGGGGAGTCCTCCCTCCGATAAAATATAAAGGCCCCGGGTGCAGAAACAATCTGCAGCCGGGGCCTTTGCTCTTCCAGGGACTTGCCCCTGGTTTTTACTTAAAAGCGGCCTTGAGCTTTTCAACGGCTAGGTCAATGGTCTCCAGATCCGTGGCATAGGAGAAGCGGAGGTATCCCTCGCCGAACTTTCCAAAGGCGGTACCCGGAACCACGGCCACCCCGGCCTTGTCCAGGATGTATTCGGCACAGGCCTGGCTGGTCATGCCCGTTTCCTTGATATTGGGGAAGGCATAGAAGGCCCCCCGGGGCATGGTGCAGGAGAATCCCGGAATCTGGTTCAGACCGTCCACCATGCGATCCCGCTTGGCGGCAAAGCGCTCCATCATGGGGGGAATATGGCCCTGGTCGCCGTTCAGGGCTTCCACGCCGGCCCATTGGGTGAAGGCGGCGGTGCAGGAAACGGCGGAGACCATGTAATCCCACATGCGTTGGGCCATGGACTTGGGCACCACCATATAACCCAGCCGCCATCCGGTCATGGCATAAATTTTGGAGAATCCGTCCAAAAGCAGGCTCCGCTCCCGGGCCTGGTCGTGGACGGTGATGCTGGGGGCGATCCCCGTTCCCAGGGGTGCGTCATAGATCATCTTGGAATAAATCTCGTCGGAGAGGACAAAGAAATCATGCTTTTCCGCCAGGGCTGAAATGGCCGCCAGTTCATCCCGGGTCATGACCGAACCGGTGGGGTTCTGGGGAGAATTGAGGATTAACAATTTGGTTTTGTCCGTGATCCGGGCCGCCACATCATCGGGATCCAGGCGGAACTCATTTTCCTCCCGCAGGGGCACGGGGACATGGACGGCGTTTACCATGGCCGTCACCGAACCATAGGTGGGGTAGCTGGGATCGGGGATGATGATTTCGTCGCCGGGATCAATGGCCGCCACCATGGAAAAGAAAATGGCCGGCTTCAGCCCCGGGGTGATGATCACCTGGTCGGTGTCCGGAAGAAATCCCCGGGTACGATGGACCTCGTCGGCCACAGCCTGCCGCAATTCGTCCATGCCCGCCGGAGAGACATAATGGGTCTGTTTATTGCGGATGGCCTGAATCCCGGCCTCTGCAATGTGGTCCGGGGTTTCCATATCCGGCTCCCCGATTTCAAAATGAAGGACCTTTCTCCCCTGGGCTTCCAAGGCCCGGGCCCTTCCCAACACTTCAAAGGCAGCCTCTCCGTATACCCGCCGGGCTGCAGAACTCAACTCTGGCATTCCATTTACTCCTTAATACAGCATCATCTATCCCGGAATCATCCCTGGCGACACCCAGTCCGCCAGGAAAAATCTCGTCTCCGGAATTCAGGTCAAACCGTAGTCCTTAGCATATCCGCAGGGGGGATTCAAAGGAGAATATGGAATTTTGAAAAATGGGAAACCATTGCCCGGGCAGGACGTTGGCCAATTTTAGGAAAAAAGGATCGCGGCTCAATAATCCATGCCGGAATCCTCTCCATATTTTTCCTGGATTTCGGAAAAATCATCCACCACGTCAAAGAAGGCGTCGCAGACCCGGGGATCAAAGTGAAGGCCCCGGTTCTGGCGGATCATATCCTTGGCCGCATCCATGCTCCAGGCCGACTTATAGGGGCGCTCCGAGGTCAGGGCATCAAAGACATCGGCCACGGCCACAATTCGGGCGGCCAGGGGGATTTCCTCACCCTTTAGGCCCTGGGGGTATCCGGTTCCGTCCCATTTTTCATGGTGTCCCAGGGCAATGTCCCGGGCCATCTGGAGCAGGGGGGAGGGATGGTTGCCAATGATGGCGGCCCCGAACTCGGGATGGCGTTTCATGGTTTCCCACTCCCGGGAATCCAATTTCCCCGGCTTCAAAAGGATGGCGTCGGGGATGCCGATCTTCCCCACATCGTGCATGGGGGCGGCGTGGTAGATCAATTCCTCCCATTTTTCATCCTGACCCAGGGCCCGGGCAATGCGCCGGGAGAAATGGCTCATGCGCATGATGTGCATCCCGGTTTCATTGTCCTTGAATTCCGAGGCCTGGCCCAGGCAACGGATGATTTCCTTCCGGGTTTCCTGGAGTTTTTCCGTGCGCCGTCGCACCAGGTATTCCAGGTAGTGGGCCTGGCTGGCCAGGGCCAAATGGGTTTTGATCCGGGCTTTGACAATGGCGGGCTTAATGGGCTTGGCAATGTAATCCACGGCCCCCAGCCCCAGGCCATGGGCCTCGTCGTACTCGGAATTCCGGGCCGTGACAAAGATCACGGGGATATCGGCGGTGCGGGGGTCGGCCTTGAGGCGGGTACAGACCTCATACCCGTCCATCCGGGGCATCATCACATCCAGCAGTACCATGTCCGGGGGGGATTTCATGGCAATGTCCAATGCCCGGGGTCCGGATACGGCGGCCTTGAGCCGGTATGTCTCCGCCAGTACGCCCTTGAGGACATCAATGTTTTCGGGTCGGTCATCCACCAGAAGAATCACGGCTTTCTCCTGGGCCTGAATTGTTTGTTCACCCATGTGTTCCTCCAAGGCGCTTCAAGATTGCGTTAATGTCTTCCAGGGCGGCCTGGAAATCATAGCGTCCCAGGGCCGCCATGGCCGCGGCATAGGATTCCGGAGCCACCGGTTCCAGGCTGCCCCCCAATTCTTCCAGGCGGTCCACGGCCTCGGTGTCGTCGTTTTCCAACAGGACCACCAGGGCCCTGAGTTCATCC
>JAKSBM010000510.1 GCA_022361135.1 Desulfobacterales bacterium
AGGTATCCGAGGAGGGGACATAGGCCTCGGGCTGGTAATAATCGTAGTAGGAGACAAAATACTCCACACAATTGTCCGGGAACAGGGCCTTGAATTCGTTGTAGAGCTGGGCAGCCAGGGTTTTATTGGGGGCGATGATGAGGCTGGGCCGTTCCGTGGCGGCAATAATATTGGCCATGGTAAAGGTTTTACCCGACCCGGTCACCCCCAGGAGCACCTGGTGTTTTTCATTGTCCAACACCCCCTGGGACAGGTATTCAATGGCCTTGGGCTGATCCCCCTTGGGGGAAAAGGGGGATACCAGATTAAAAAGCCCCATATTTCATCCTTGTATTTTTTTACCCGAAATCGCCGTCCGGGCTGAATTCTCGTTTACAGACCCTGTCTGATTTTCTATTTTAATTTCCGAAACTTTGTATCATACCACACTAGGAGTGAAAAATGGAAAAAGTCGCTGTCATCGGTGCCAGCCCCCTGGAAGACCGATACTCCCATAAGGCCATGAAAATGCTCATGGAATACGGCCATGATCCCATCCCCGTCGTCCCCAAACACAAGGAGATCCTGGGAAAAACCGTTTCCCCCCGCCTGGCCGAGGTGGAGGATGCCGTGGATACGGTGACCCTCTATGTCGGACCGGCCCGCCAGGAACCGGTGATCGAAGACATCATTGCCAAAAAGCCCAAACGGGTGATTTTCAACCCGGGCACGGAAAACCCCGATGCCTATGAAAAGCTCAAGGCCGCCGGCATTGAGGTCAGTGTGGCCTGCACCCTGGTCCTTTTAAAAACCAATCAATATTAACCGGGCTGGGCGTCCAAAACCGCTTGCGGCAACGCCCCGGGACTTTGAATTCCACGCCCCCTGGCCCCGGCAAATCCATGCCAGGGCAGATGGGGCAAACCGTTGGGAGGCCGTAAGGCTCCCAATCGGGGTTCACGCCAAATCCCCATCTCCCCAGAGGGATCCGGTGGTGGCACGCCGGCCTTCCCGGGGCAGGCAAAGGGTAAATCGGGCGCCCCCCTGAGCCGATTCAAAGATTCGGATCCCGCCCCCGTGCCAGGCGACAATCCGTCCGGCAATGGCCAGGCCCAGGCCGTAGCCACCCGATGATCGATTCCGGCTGCCGTCCAGGCGGAAAAAGGGGACAAAAACCTTTTCCCGCATCTCCTCGGGGATCCCCGGACCATCGTCATCCACATGGAGTGCGATCTCCTTGGTGCCCGGTTCCAGAACCACGGTCACCCGGGAACGGGCATGGCGTAGGCCGTTGCGGATCAAATTTCGCACGGCCCAGCCCAGGTAGGTGGCCTCAAAGGCGTGGGAAAGGGGAGGCTCCCCCGGAGGAAGACGAAGAATTAATTCCTTGGCCGATTGGGTTTTCTGCTCCCGGACCACCAGATTTTTCAGCCAGGAGACCATGTCATTGACGGGTAAATCGGCCGTTGCCGCCAAATCCCGCTCAAACCGGGCATAGGTGAGCATTTCATCCACCAACCCTTCGATCTCCTCCACATCCCGCCCGATTTCCAACCGGTAATCGGTATCATTGGGATCCGACGGACCATCCATCATTTCCAGGCTGAATTTAATCCGGGCCAGGGGGGTGCGGATTTCGTGGGAAACGGCATTGGCAAAGGATTTTTGATAGCCGATGAGTTTCTGGGCCTTGTCGGCCATGGTATTCACCGTACGGACCACCTCCCTCATGGAGGACCAGTGGGGAACATGGGCCCGGGCGGCCAGATCTCCGTTGAAAAACCGGGCCGCCTTTCTTTCGATCTGCCTGACATCCTTACGGATGAACCAGGTCCAGACCAGGGCGGGGAGGATAAGGCAAATCATGCAGAAGGCCCAAAAATAGATCCCCGCCCGGTTTATGAGTTCCCGCCCGGGAAAGGGGCCGATGGCCAGGGCCCGTTGGGAATTGCCAATGCGAAGGACCATGAGATTCCGGTGGGCATCCCAGACAATCATCCCCCCCAGAAAATCCAATTGATCCGCCGACCGGATGGAAATTCCATCCAGGGAATGGAGTTCCAGGGGGTAGCCAAACTCCCCCTGAAGGCGCTCCAGGATTCTATTCTGTGTTTCGGCGTCCACGCCGTCCAACTCCCGGGCAATCATGTAAAACGTGCCCCGGGCCAGGGTCCGTTCGATTTCCACCATTTCGTCTTCAAACAAGGCCTTAACCAGGGGCTTGATCCCCAGGGGGATCAGGACCAGCAAAAGGATGAGGAGACAATAAAAGGTGAAAAAAATTCGTTTCATGTCTGTTGCCAGGCATCTCCAACAAAGAGGTAACCACTGCCCCAGACCGTCTTGATGCGGAAGGGTTGGTCCGGGTTATCATTCATCTTTTTCCGCAACCGGGAAACGGCCACGTCAATGGAACGGTCCATGCCGTCGTATTCCACCCCCTTCACCGCCTGGCAAAGGAAATCCCGATCCAGAACCTCCCCGGCCCGGGAAGCCAATAACCAGAGGAGATCAAACTCCGTGGTGGACAGATCAATGGGGGAGCCCGCCAGGAGCACTGTGCGGGATGCTTCGTGGATCTCCAGGGATTCAAAGCAGAGTTTCCGGGGCCCCGCCGGCTGGGGGGTCTCCACCTGGAGGGGGGTCTCGGGATAAGCCCGGCGGAAAAGGGCCCGGATCCGGGCCAGCAACACCCGGGGTTCCACCGGTTTCTTCACATAATCATCCGCCCCCATTTCCAGGCCGGCCACCTGGTCCATGTCGTCTTCCTTGGCCGTGAGAATGAGGATGGGTCCGGCATAGTGGGGCCGGACGTCCCTGCAGATGGAGAGGCCGTCCTTGCCGGGGAGCATGAGATCCAGGACCACCATGTCCGGGCCTTCGGCAATTACCCGCTGGGCAGCGGCATCGCCGTCGTGCTCCACACGGATTTCATACCCTTGTTTTTCCAAATATTCCTTCACCAGGGAAGAGAGGCGCATGTCGTCTTCCACCAGAAGAATGCTTTTTTTTCGCGTTGTCATCATATGCCTTCCGAAATAGAATTCCCCAACCGCAGCCGGGGCGGGTTTCATCAGAATGGAGCAATATACCACAGCCCTGCCGGGGGAACCAAATGAAATTGATTTAACAGCCCCCTGGAAACCGCCCAAAGCCCCTGCCCCATTGACCATATTACCCTTTATCTGTCCCGGGGAATATGATAATTAAATAAGGTTAAACACATTAATTTTCAACTGAATACGAGGAATACATGGCAGAAGAAGTCAAATCCGAACATTTTATCGAGTCCATCATCCGGGAAGATCTGAGCAACAATAAGAACGAGGGACAGGTCCACACCCGCTTCCCACCCGAACCCAACGGTTTTCTTCACATCGGCCATGCCAAATCCATCTGCCTCAATTTTAAAATGGCCCAAAAATTCAACGGCCAGTGCAATCTGCGCTTTGACGACTCCAACCCGGCCAAGGAAAAGCAGATCTACATCGACTCCATCCGCAATTCCGTGGAATGGCTGGGATTTGACGTAAAAGAGCCATTTTATGCCTCGGACTATTTTGAAACCCTGCACGACCTGGCCGTGGAACTCATCAAAAAGGGCAAGGCCTACGTCTGCAGCCTCAAGGCCGAAGAAATCCGGGAATACCGGGGCACCCTGACCGAACCGGGAAAAAACAGCCCCTACCGTGACCGGAGCGTGGAAGAAAACCTGGATCTTTTTGCCAAGATGAAGGCCGGAGAATTTGAAGAAGGGGAACATACCCTGCGGGCCAAGATCGACATGACCTCCCCCAATATCAACCTGCGGGATCCCATCATCTACCGGATTAAAAAGGCGCCCCATCCCCGCACCGGAGACACCTGGTGCATCTACCCCATGTACGACTACACCCACTGCATCTCCGATG
>JAKSBM010000703.1 GCA_022361135.1 Desulfobacterales bacterium
AATAGAAAAGGAATAGGAAGTTAGGCTGTTCTCACCCGAAATACAAAAAAGGGTTTCAGAAGTATTCTGAAACCCTTTTTATGATTTTATGGAGGCGGCTTCCAGGATCGAACTGGAGAATAACGGCTTTGCAGGCCGTTGCCTTACCACTTGGCCAAGCCGCCTTAATGGAGCGGGAAACGGGATTTGAACCCGCGACTTCGACCTTGGCAAGGTCGCACTCTACCACTGAGTTATTCCCGCTCAGATTTTTTATTTGGAAGAACGCCAAAAACGAGATACTTTATACGCAGGATTTCTAAAATATGCAACAGAAATTCAACAAAAGAATAAAATGTTTTTCCGACATCGTCCCAGGTTCATCCCCCATTTATCCAGAACCAATCTGTAATCAATTCCTTAGCTCCAATGGGAGCCGTCCTCAATTGAATTAAATAGAGGCACATGAACCTTTAATTCAATATTCTGCCCCATGATCCAGGAAATAACAATGGTTAATTTAAGGGATCACTCCCCTGGTTTCATATCCGTTTTTATCAAATAAAACCCAGGGTCATGGATTAATTTCCCTGCATTTGTCATTTGTTTTCCCCATGGAATGATGGTAGACACGTATGATCATCCTTTAACCTCCAGGAAAGAAATATCATAATGAATTTTTGTGCCATTGATTTTGAAACGGCTACGGGAAAACGTTCAAGCGCGTGTGCCGTCGGAATTGTCACCGTTGAAAACAATGAAATTGTGGACCAATACCATGCCCTGATCCAGCCGCCCAACAACGAATACTTCTGGCGCAATATCCAGGTGCACCGAATCACATCGGAAGATACCCTGACCGCGCCCCGATTTCCCGGCATCTATCCGGAAATAAAAAAACGGCTTCAGGGAAGAAAAATCGTGGCCCATAACGAGTCATTTGACCGCAGTGTCCTCAAGAACACAATGGAAATGTACGGATTGGACTATGGTGAATTGCAATTGCCGGATCGTTGGGATTGCACCATGAAACTTTATAAAAGCATGGGATACAAACCCGCAAGCCTGGATGCCTGCTGTCGAATCAAGGGAATCCCATTGAACCACCACGAAGCCTTATCCGATGCCGTGGGATGTGCAAAACTCTTCCTTGCAGCTGTAGATTAAGGCCTAATTTTCGTGGATGACCATTTATAAATTCACGGGATTGATTTCCATGCACAGTCCCGTGTCCCCCTTTACCCATGGAGGATGTCATGAAAATCTTAATGGTGGGAGGCAATGGAACCATTGGCTCCAAAGTCAGGGACCATTTTTCAAAAAAACACACGGTCATCACAGCTTCGCCCCGAAGCGGTGATTTGCATGTGGATATTACCGATTCCAGCTCCATCAAGGATATGTTTGACAAGGCCGGGCCGGTGGATGCTTTGGTTTCCACGGCCGGTGAAGCCAAATGGGCGGAATTTAAAGATCTCACCGAACAAGACTTTTACATCGGCATCAAAAGTAAACTCATGGGGCAGGTCAATCTGGTGCGGCTGGGTATTTCCCACATGAATGAAAGGGGCTCCTTTACCCTCTCCACTGGAATCCTCGCCGACCATCCAGTCGCCATGACCACCAGCGCCGCCATGGTCAACGGTGCCATCCACAGTTTTGTAAAGGCAGCCTGCCTGGAGTTGCCCCCCATGCGCATCAACGTGGTTTCTTCCGGTCTGGTGGAAGACGCAGTGGCCCACTATGAATCCTATTTCCCCGGCCACACCCCCATCCCCATGGCCAAGGTGGTCAATGCCTTTGTCAAAGGAGTGGAAGGGGCAGCCACCGGTGAAATCATAAGAATATATGACAATTGCTGAACATTGAATTTCAACAACGCCCTACCCCTTCTCCCATGAAACCATATAAATAAAAACGCCCCGTGGGCAATCCCGCGGGGCGTTTTTGTTGAATCGATTTTAAAACCATGGCCTGTGGGCAGTCTAAATTACCGCCCAGCCAAGGTGAATAATCGTCTTGAACCTATTTTATAGGCCAAAAGCTTACAAAGAATTCCCGCATTGGGGGCAAAAGCTAAATCCATTGTCCTTGACCGGTGCATCGCATTTGCTGCATTTTTCCAGGGGCGGCCCCAGAACAACCAGGAGTTCTCCCTCCTGGACCGGCGACATTTTTTTATCATGCTTGTAGTCGGCGGTTTTCAATACCCGCTTCACCACACCGTCCATGGGGGAGACCACAGCCTTTTCCTGCTTCATGATGGTGATGTTAAACAATTCTTCCCCCTTCTTCACCACGTCACCGGGCCGGACATACATGATCCAGAGATCCCCTTTGCTGGGGGAACCGATCTGGTTGGCATCATCCTTATCGGCCATGGGGATGGCACCTTCACCCGGCCCGGAGCCCTTGGCGGTTTTAACGGAATGGGAAAACAATTCCCCGTCCAGGGTGTAACGCACATCGCTCATGCCCTGGGCATCGGGATCTCCCACACCCAGGATCCGCATGGAGTGGGGGCGGCCATCGCTGTCCACAAACTCAAGTCTGCGACCGGTTTCCAACCCCTCAAACCAGATATCCAAAGGCAACCGGTTGGGGTTGCCAAACTCATGGCGGAAGAGAATGGTCTTCAATGCATCCCCGGGATGGTTCAGGTACATGACCAATTCTTCATCCGTGGGTTCCGTGCCGATCTGATCCTTGAGGCTCTTGCGTTCGGCGTCAATGTCAGCCGGAGAAAGCCCTTCCAGGGGAGAAACTTCGGTACGGGAGTCAATGGCTTCCTGGAAATTTTCACCAAATGCCGAGGCATAAACCCAGTCCGGGGGAAAACCCAGGGGGAGCCGGCCGAATTTACCCAATAGCAGATTACGGAATGCATCGTTACTGTCTTTATACAGCATCAGACGATCGGCCTTCAGGGTGTCATCCACATTGGCTTCATCGGTATTGACCACATTTTCCAAAACCCAAAGCAGATGCTGAACCTCTTCTTCCCCACCCCGCTTATACGCACTGGTCACGGCAAGAAAGGCCGTATTCCAGGTAATCTGGGAACCGGGGGTGACGTCGTGGTACCGGATAATCCGACGGGTGCCTTCCAGGAACTTCAGCATGTGGGGCAGCAGGTGAATATATCCCTGCTTCATGGCCCCTTCCTGGGAGGATGAAGTGGCGCCGCCGGGCATGCCGTGGAGGACCACATCATGGTCCACCCCTTTAAAGTAAGGAGAGGTGTACCGGTCGTAATAGGGCATGATCTGTTTGAGCACAAAATTGCAATCCCGGATTTTGTCCTTATTGAGATTGGTCTTCAACCCCAGCTCGTCTTCCATATAGGCAGCAGTGGAAAGAACTTCCCCCTGGCCGTACCAGCGTACAGCTGCACCCAGGGCGGTATCCACAATGTGTGCACCAGCCTGGGCCGCAGCACCCACGGCCGGAACAAAAAGCCCATCGGTGCAATGGCGATGGTAATGGAGAACCAATTCCGGATAGGCCTTGCGAATCCGTGTGACCAGCTCGGTAATGAAGCGGGGCGGGCAAACACCGGCCATGTCCTTGAGCCCCAGGATAAACTCCTTGGAGGCCTGGGCCGGAGAAAGGCCGGAAACATCGGCAACCAATTGGACAATCTCATCCACGACTCCGAGATAGTGGTCCACATCAAAACCCTTGGCCCAGGAAAGGGAGACGGCCGGTTCAAAGACGTTGGCCTTGGAGTTCATCACCGACTCGGCAAAGGGGCGCATATTTTCAATGTGATTCAAAAAATCAAAGCAACGGACAATATCGTAATGCTCGCAGATGCTTTCACTGGTCAACCGCATGAGATTGGCCGGCTGGGGCTTGTATCCCAGCAGGTTGGTGGAACGGACCAAAATCTGCTTGGGGGTCAGGGGAGCAAACTGATTCCACACACGGGATTCATTGATGGGGTAGGTCATGTTGGCCATCATGGCCACGTGGAAATGGGCGCCCCCCCCATTTTCAATGGAGAAGAAACCGCATTGATCCAGGTAGGGGCCAATGAGACGGTCTTCGGCCAACCGGAACCGGTTGCCGGTGTTGGACTGGGTGGTATCCCTGGGGGTGGTGTCGCTGAAATGAACGTAGCCGGAATCCCGGACAAAATCCAGCAGGGCCTTTCGATCACCCCGGGGATAAATCCCCCCTGACTTAACAATGTCAATGGCCGGCATCACCGGTGTAAACGCGCCCATGCGCTTGTCTTCCACACCCCGGTATTCTCCCAGAAGAACATGGGGATTATAGCCCAAGGCGGAAATTTCGGCGATGAGACGCCCCAGCCGCAGGGACTCAGCCTCCGCATCCCTGTAAAGCATAAGATCGGGATTGGTTTCCACGAAGCGAGTATGGTATTCACCGGATTGGAAAACCGGATGGGCAATGATCTGCTGGTGGAAGGGGATGGTGGTTTTCAACCCGCCGAT
>JAKSBM010000625.1 GCA_022361135.1 Desulfobacterales bacterium
GCGGCCAATTGCATCACCCCCCAATTGCCCCATGGATTGGATGCGGAAATTTTTTCCATGGCAAGCCTTAAAAGGGCCTGGGAAAATGCCGAACTGCCCTCGGAACTGGAACATGTCACCCCCTATATCCGAAAACCGGAAAATGGATTTTCCACGGCGGAAACCCGCTACGCCCCGATCCATGCCCACCATCGCTGGTGCGTGGATGAACCCGAAGATTTCACCCTGGTGGAAAAAATCTATGCCGCCCTATTCCCGGAGAATCCCCACTTTACCACACGGGATATCATCGCCTTTCTGGAAACCCAGCCCCATTTGGTCCGAATCAATGGCCACATCGACAGCCGGGCAGCGGGGGCGGCCCGGGATCAAAAAAATGACCAAAATTTTCTAAATCCATAGCCCGTCCTGCCCATGCGAAAAATCGTCACCCAAATGGACGATTTTTCGCCCCACATTACGATTTTCCATTCAAGTCCCCGTTTCCACAACCGATAATTAGTTCTATACCCACCCAAAACCCCCAAATCGTAAAGGAGAGCCCTACCCCCGCAGTATTCCTATCTTGTAAGAAACCAACACCATAAATGCCAAGGGCATTGACGCCCGAATCAACACAAAATTCATGGAGGAATTTTATTTATGGCACTTCGAATCAACACCAATGTTGCCGCCTTGAGCGCGCACCAAAGCATGGCTAAAAACGATAATCTTCTGGGGCAATCCCTGGCCCGCCTTTCCAGTGGACTTCGCGTAAACAAAGCAGCCGATGATGCCTCGGGCATGATCATTGCTGACTCCCTGAAAGCACAGCACCTGGGCATTGGCCAGGCCATTAGAAATGCCAACGACGGCATCTCCATTGTCCAGACCGCAGACGGTGCCCTCCAGGAGTCCATCAACATTATCAACACCATCAAAACCAAGGCCATCCAGGCCGCATCCGACGGTCAGACCAGTAAGACCCGGACCGCCATCCAGAACGACATTGACAAACTTTTGGAAGAATTGGACGTCATTGCCCGGAGCACCTCCTTTAACGGCCAAAAACTGCTCTCCGGTTCCTTTACCAACAAATCCATCCAAATCGGGGCCTATGCCAACGAGACCGCCAGCATTTCCATCGCCTCCACCGAATCCAACAAGGTGGGACACATCACCTCGTCCAAACTCTCCCTGGCCAATGGAGAGGGTGAAGTTCAGCTCACCATCACGTCCTCCCTCACCGGGGAACAATTAACCCTGAATACCATTGATATCCAGAAAAACAACTCCCCCGAAAACGGCATGGGCGCCCTGGCCAACGAAATCAACCGCTACTCCTCCTCCACCGGCATCAACGCCATGGCAGTGGTGGAATCCACCACCCAGGCCGCCATTGCCGCAGGCAGCACCGGCTCGGATTTCGCCATCAACGGGATCACCATCGGTGCGGTCACGGTTCTGGCCAATGACTCCAACGCCGCCCTGGTGACGGCCATCAATGCCAAAACCGCCGAACACGGAATCACAGCCTCCGTTGAGGAAGATGGGCGTCTGACCCTTTCTTCCAGCGACGGCCGGGCCATCAAGGTCTCCGGAGCCGTATCCACGGTTTTTGCCAGCACCGCATCCCAGATGTCCACCATCGGGCATGTCCAACTCACCCAGAACGGGGTCAGCCAGTTTGAAATCAACGGCATCGGCGCCGGCGCCACCGGTGTGGACATCGAAGTCAAGGTCGGCGACAACTTTCAAACCGTAAAAGACTCCATCATCGCCGCAGGCAGTGAAATCGTCGCCGGCAGTATCATGGCCGCAGGTACAGTGGTGGGGGGGGATGCCCTGGTTGAAGCCACGGTTACCTCTTCCCAGCTGGATTACCAGATTAAAACCGGCTCCACCATTGCATGGGGATCGGACATTGCCCAGGGCACCACCATCGGTGGCCAGCTCCTGGTGGGCGGCGACGCAGATACATCCGGTGGTCACACCACCGTGGCAATCCAACAGGACATGCTGGTCACCACGGGTACCAAACTCGCCGTAGGATCGGTCATCGGCTCGGGCACCGTTGTCACCACCGCTTTCCAGACCGGTGCCGGCGGCACCACCTATGCGGTGGGCGACACCCTGGCTGCGGCCGTCACCCTGGGCCAGGATGTGACCCTCCAGGCGGATATGACCCTGAAATATGATTCCACGGCAGGTGATAACTCCCAAGTCGCCATCATGTCCAACCTGGCTTCGGGCTCCACCCTGGGCGCACAATTCAACAACGTGGGCATGGTCTATGATACATCAATAGCCGGAACCGCATTGACCACGGGTTCTTCCACCACCGCCATCTACCTCAACGCCAGTGCCAATATCAGTAATGGTAACGCCACGGTGTCCGCCGGCAGTCTTCTGGGCAAGGATTCCGTATTGATGCTGGCCAGTACCGGTGCATCCACCACCTGGACCGGCCCCACACTGGATACCACTGCCGGGATTATCAAAGCCGGTGACACCATCCAATTAAACACCGCATACACCCTGAACCAGGACCAGAGGATCTCCGAAGACCTCCACCTGGCAACGGCAGGCGCCTCCACCTTTGAAGCCGGTTCCATCCTTGCCGCCGGATTCAACATCACAGGTACCACCGTATTTACCTCCACCGACGTTGACACCGTCATCAGTACGAATGACGCATCGGTGAGTGAAGACATGACCCTGAAAACCGGCTCCAGCCTAGAAACCGGCAGTAAGCTCATTGCCGGCTCCACCCTGGGTGACGACACCAGTGTCATGGGCGGTCAGCTGAACAATGGTACGGCCGAAGCCCTCACCACCTACCAGACCACCAACCTCAAAGCCGGCTCCACCTTTGTCAGTCCGTCCTCCGGTACCACCACCACCATTGCCGCGGGTTCCACCATTGGCGGCAATCTCACCCTCCAGAACAATGAAACCCTGACCAGCGACATGACCCTGAAGGCCGGCACAATCATCGCAAGTGGTTCCACCTTGAAGGCGGGTACGGTTATTAATCAGGACATGAGCTTCACCGGCATCACCGGCACCGTTGCCGCCGGCACCAAACTCAGTCAGGACCTGGTCACCAGTGCGGCCGTCACCCTGACAACGGATATGACATTGAAGGAAGAGTCCATTCTCCAGGCCGACACCGTCCTGGCCATCAACACGGAAAACGCCGGCACCGTTGGCTTGAGTGACACCGCCTCCTTCAAATTGTCCGACATCAGCGTGCTCACACAGGAGGATGCCCAAAGGGCCATTGCCATTGCCGAAGCGGCATTGGAAGCCCTGGACACCACCCGTGCCGGCCTGGGCTCGGTCCAGACCCAGCTCACCTCCACCATCTCCAACCTTTCGGTGACCCGGACCAATATCCAGGCCTCGGAATCGGCCATCCGTGATGTGGACTTTGCCGAAGAATCCATGAACTATGCCAAACTCCAGCTCCTGGCTCAAACCGGCTCCTATGCCATGGCCCAGGCAAATGCCTCCTCGCAAAACATCATGAGTCTCCTCCAATAAGACTCCTGACCCCACCCTGAAGCCCTCCGGAAGCCCATCCGGAGGGCTTTTTTTATGCCCCCCCAAAACCAACCCGCCCAATGCATGCCTTTGGTCCAATGACCGGATAGTGCAATCCTGCCGGACGTCTCCAATATTCCATTCCAATTTTTGCAAGATCCACCACGCATCCGTTGAGCTTTTTTAAAAAAATTGCTCCGATTTATCCTCCCCAAAAAACACACCCACCTACATAGCAATTCTACTTTTACTTTTAGGCAGTTAGAACAAAACACTTCTTTGATTTTACTCCCAAAACAAAACTATTTTACTCAATAAAAGTCTCACAGGATTAAAGTGAAATCCATTCTGTCCGATTATCCATCTTCAGGTAGGAAAAATAACCCATGAAAGGAGGGTAGGCAAAAGAGACAAACCATTTTCTACATTACATACTGAATTAATCAAGTTGCATAACCATTAGAGCACTGACGCTCGCGCACCATAAATTCACGGAGGAATTTATACCATGGCACTTCGAATTAATACCAATGTTGCAGCCCTGAACGCTCACAAGAACATGATCAAGACCAATGACGAGCTTTCCAATTCCCTGAGCCGTCTTTCCAGTGGTCTCCGCATTAACAAGGCAGCCGATGATGCTTCGGGCATGATCATTGCTGACTCCCTCAAGGCACAGAGCCTTGGCCTGGGACAGGCCATCCGTAACGCCAACGACGGCATTTCCATCGTCCAGACAGCGGACGGCGCCCTCCAGGAATCCATCAACATCGTCAACACCATTAAGACCAAAGCCATTCAGGCGGCCTCCGAC
>JAKSBM010000646.1 GCA_022361135.1 Desulfobacterales bacterium
GTCACATAGACGGTATCCCCTTCGTTAATTCCCAGTTTGGCGGCCTCATCGGTGTGAATCCAGACGGGGTTTTCTCCCATTTGTTCAAAGAGCAGGGCATTGTTCACGGTGTGGCCCTGGGTGTGGAGGGCGCAGCGGCCAAAGGTGAGGCGGTACTGGCCTTCACCGGGTTTGGCCGGGCTTTCATAGGGAAGCAGGGAGGCTAGGCCGGCATCCTCCAGTTTTTTGGAGATGATTTCGATCTTGCCGCTTTCGGTGCCGAATTTATAGTCGTCAAAGTCCAGGTATCTGGGCTTGTCCGCCAGGGTGACCATGCCCTTTTGGGCCAGGTCTTCAATGGAGACGCCGGTGCCGTCCAATTGGAAGTTCCACAGCTCTTCCACCGTGTCAAAGACCAGCTCGGGCAGGTCCATGCGTTTGGCCAGGCCGGAGATGATCTCCCAGTCGGCCTTGGTGTCGTACCGGGGTTCCACAGCTCTTCTTCTGACAAAGAACTGGGGCTTGAGCGCCTTTTTGGTGGTGATGATGCTCTCCCGTTCCAGGTAGGTGGACAGGGGAAGGACCACGTCGGAGTGCCAGGCCGTGTCGGACCAGGAAAAGGTGACCGATACCAGCAGGTCCAGGTTTTCCCATTTCTGCTTGAGCCGGTCGGGATCGGGGTACCCCATGAGGGGATCGTGGCGGTAGGCAATATAGGCCTTGACCGGATAGGGATCCTGGCTTTCAATGGCGTCATAAAGGAGATGGGCCAGCCCCGGACCCTGTTCGATGTGGGGGTATTTCCAGCCCACGCCGTCGGCCCGTTTGCCTTCGGGTTTGGGATAGAGGTCCATGAAGGATTTCAATCCCTTGACGCCCACGTCCTTGGGTGCGGAAACAAAGGGGAGTCCGCCCTTGGCGCCGTAGGCCCCGAACAGGGCGTTGATGATGTATATGGTCCGGCAGATGTAGAAGGAGTTCTTATACCGGGCGGCCATCCAGCCGGGGTGCCAGATGATCGAGGGAGCGGCGGCGGCCAGTTCTTCCACCAGGTGGCGGAGTTGGTGGGCGGGAATCCCGGTTTCTTCTTCGGCCCATTCCGGCGTATAGGGGGCCACAAATTGTTCCAGTTCCTTGAACCCTTCCAGGTACTGGTTAACGAATTTTTCATCATAGACCCGCTTTTTGATGATCTCGTGGATCACGGCCAGGTTGAAGGCATAGTCCGTCCCGGGACGGATTTTCATGAAACTGGATGCCTTGGCAGCGGATTTGTTGGCCCGGATGTCGATGACGGAGAGTTTACAGCCGTTTTCCATGGCGTCCATGAGGTTGTTGGTTTCCTGGACGTTGATGGCTTCAAAGATATTCCGGAACTGGAGAACGGTGTGCTTGCAGTTTTTGAAGTCGTAGGCCACGGCCTTGCGCCCCTTGCCGGTGAGGGAGAGGGCCGCATGCTGGACGTTCCGGGCACAGGAGGAATCGTGGTTGTTGTAATTGACCGTTCCGATGCCCTTGAGGAAGGCCCGGTGCATATCCCGGAAGGGACCACCCCGGTCGGTGAAGGAAATGGCATTGGCTCCGTATTCTTCACGGATATCCTTTAATTTGTCGGCCACATAATCCAGGGCTCCATCCCAGGTGGCCTTGCGCCATTTGCCCTCTCCCCGTTCACCCACCCGGATCAGGGGGGTCTGGGGCCGTTCGGCATCATTAATCAATGCAGTACCGGCGGCACCGCGGGGGCAGACTGCTCCCTTCATTGCCGGAGCATGGGGGTTCCCTTCCAGGAAGGTCACCTGTCCATTCTCCACATGGACCTTGATGGGGCAGCGTACGGAACACATACCACATACACTGTATTCAGAACTCTTTGACATACTCGCTCTCCTCGATAAATATATTCAATATTCTTAGGTTCTGTTAGCCATAATCATGCCATGGTGGATGACGGCGGGGGATATCTCCACACTATAGACCTTAAGTTGTTAAAATAAAAGCCGATTTGTCGCCGTTGTTTTCCGTGGCCCATCCAGGGGGCTTTGGGCCGTGTGGATGGATCATCGCAATAAAAAAATTGCACCGCATTTTTTTTATTGCAGGGGGCCGATCCGGGCAAATTCCCTTGATCCCCATGGGGGTTTGGGGTAAACAAGACCAGCAGTTCGACAGGCCATTACCCCCTTTTATGAACGTAAAACCGGGATGACCCGCCCATGAGTTACAAAAGCATTGCCAATGTCCTTGGCAAATTGATGATTGTCACCGGCATTTCCATGCTTCTGCCCATCATCTGTTCCCTGTATTACGGGGAGGATGATCTCAACGCCATTGCCTACCCGGCCCTCTTTTCCGTCTCCATTGGATTTTTCATCTGGCGCCGGTTCCGGCAGCACCATGAATTGAACATCAAGGATGGATTTTTCATTGCCGTCTTCGGCTGGATTTTGATCTCCGCCATTTCGGCGGTGCCTTTCATGATCCATGGCTCCATCCCCTCCTTCACCGATGCCTTTTTTGAAATGATGTCCGGCTATACCACCTCCGGGGCCACCATTCTGGAGGACATTGA
>JAKSBM010000243.1 GCA_022361135.1 Desulfobacterales bacterium
CCCCAGATCAAACAATCCGGGGTCCACGGATTTACCCACGAATACATTGAATACATGCTGGGCGGAACCTTCCGGGGGGGCTACACCCCCTTGAATGATAACATTATCAACGGCCGCATCCGGGGGGTGGCCGGCGTCGTCGGCTGCACCAATCCCAAGGTAAAACAGGATTCCATCCATGTGGAATTGGTAAAGGAACTCATTAAAAACGATGTCCTGGTCCTCCAGACCGGCTGCTCCCAGATCGCCCTGGCCAAGGCCGGTCTCCTTGTCCCGGAAGCCGCGCCCCTGGCAGGACCGGGCCTGGCCGAGGTGTGTGAAACCGTGGGCATCCCCCCGGTCCTGGGATTGGGCTCCTGCGTGGACAACACAAGGATCCTCATTGCCGCCTCGGCCATGGTGGAGGCCGGGGGCCTGGGCAACACCATTGCCGACCTCCCCGTGGCCGGCTGCGCCCCGGAATGGATGAGTGAAAAGGCCCTGGCCATCGGCCAGTACTTTGTCTCCTCCGGGGTCTACACCGTATTCGGCATCGGCATGCCCCTGCTCCCGGAAACCCAATTCCACCAGCTCCTCTTTGAAGGCCTGGAACAACAGGGCTACGGCAAATGGGGCACCGGGGCCGACCCCATTGAAATCGCCCGGATGATGATCGATCACATTGACAAAAAACGGGCCGAACTGGGCATCGACAAAACCCGGGAACGCACCCTGGTGGACATGTCCGACCGCCGGGATCTGGCCTCTTAACCTTCCCCAAAAATCAAACGGGCCCTGGGATTTCTCCCAGGGCCCAGCCCAAACTCAGCTACCAACGAATCTTGTCAAAATGCCCTGCAAAAAAGAACGAAATAAAACCGCCCATCACCCTCCCAAGGCAATCAGGGCCATTTCCACATTGGCCCGCCATTCGCCCGGGGAAAGCCCCCATTTCCGGCAGTCATCGGGGTCGGCATCCCGATTAAAGGCCGCCTCCAACCATTGGATACTCCGGTTGTCATAACAATGGGCGGCAAAGGAATCATCCCGTAAAAAGGTCGATGGAGAAACCTGGGGATTTTCCCGGATCATATCCCTGAGTTCATCGGCGGTATTGGCAAACATAGGCGGCTTTCATTCTCTAATTAATTCATACACGTTTTGATGCGAAACCCATTCCCACATCAAATTCAAGGGACACTTAACCGAAGCCCCCAGAACTGTCAATGCTTTATTGGTAGATGGATGGAACGATTCCCCTCCCAAAAAAATCAATTCCATTTTATAAGAGCCCTTCAAAAACGCTATAATTTTTGATTTTTTCCCGGTTATAGTTATGCTCCCTCTCACTGTCAATCATTGAAATACAGTATAATGACTTGTGCAGTGCATTAATTTTTTTTTCAACAAATTGATATTGCAATATTTTTCCAATACCGGATCTGCCATTGCGAGTTGGATAAACAGTCTAAGATATGCTTTTTCAGATGCATGTCCACCGTCAATTGCTTCTCTGTCTGATGCACCAAGCTCTTTTAGATTTGAAAAGTTACATAATAAATAATTATAGGGGCTGTTTCTAAATAATCAGTGCAGCCAAACC
>JAKSBM010000157.1 GCA_022361135.1 Desulfobacterales bacterium
CTCAGACTCTGTTCTTGACCAGATCAAGTTTACCAGGATCTCCATGCTCACCGACCCGGCCCTGGATGCCGGCCGCCATGAGTTTGAGATGCGCACCCTCCTGGGCCGGGTTCTGCCCCCCAAGGAGAATATGAAGCGTTTGAAGGAGCGGGGTTGGATTCCCCCGGTGCGGGAGATTTATCCCCTCATCATCGGGGGCATGAGCTTTGGGGCGCTTTCCCCCACCATGTGGGAGGGCCTGCAGATGGGGGTGGCCTACCTCAACGAGGAGCTGGGCATGCCCGTGCGCATGAGCACCGGGGAAGGGGGCTGTCCTCCCCGGTTGCTGCGCTCCCGGTTTTTAAAATATGTCATCCTTCAGATTGCCTCGGGCTATTTTGGCTGGGACGAAATCATCCACGCCATCCCCCACATGAAGGAGGAGCCCTGCGCCATTGAGATCAAATACGGCCAGGGGGCCAAGCCCGGGGACGGGGGGCTGCTCATGTGGCACAAGGTGAACAAGCTTATTGCCGCCATCCGCGGGGTCCCCCAGGGGGTGAGCCTGCCTTCGCCCCCCACCCACCAGACCCAGTATTCCATTGAGGAGTCCGTGGCCAAGATGATTCTGTCCATGTCCATGGCCTGGGGATTCCGGGTGCCGGTCTATCCTAAGATTTCGGCCTCCTCCAACTCCCTGGCCGTGCTCAACAACCTCACCCGGAACGATTATGCTTCGGCCCTGGCCATTGACGGGGAAGACGGGGGAACCGGCGCGGCCTACAATGTTTCCATGGACCACATGGGCCATCCCATTGCCTCCTGCATCCGGGACAATTATCTCAATTTGACCCGGGTGGGTAAACAGAACGAAATCCCCATCTTTGCCGGGGGGGGCATCGGGAAAAACGGGAATCTGGCCGCCAATGCCGCTGCCCTGATCATGCTGGGGGCCTCGGGCATCCAGGTGGGGAAGATTGTCATGCAGGCGGCGGCCGGTTGCGTGGGCACCGAGGAGGACCGCTGCAATGTCTGCAACGTGGGCATCTGCCCCAAGGGCATCACCTCCCAGGATCCCCGGCTTTACCGCCGGCTGGACCCCGAGGACGTGGCCCAGCGCATTGTGGACCTCTTTGTTTCCTTTGACACGGAGTTGAAGAAAATTGTGGCCCCCCTGGGCCGCTCCACCTCCCTGCCCATCGGCATGTCCGATGCCCTGGGGATCAATGACAAGGCCGTGGCAGACCGCCTCAAGATCAAGTATGTGGTGTAAGGAGAATATATAATGGGTGAATTTTTATATATCAGCGGCAAAAGAGAAGGCAAACGCATCCCTTCCCGGGTACTGGAGGAGATCATCCACCAGCAGGTGCGGGCGGGAAATCGGAATCTGGAGGTGGAGGCCTTTGGCCAGCACGGCATTGGCGGTCGGCTCTGGGACGGGGGCGACCAGGCCACCCGGATTCGCATCATCGGCCATTCCGGCCAGCGGGCCGGTTCCCTGGGCCATGCCAACACGGCCATTGAAATCATGGGACCGGCCTCGGACGATGTGGGCTGGCTCAATGCCGGGGCCGAGATCGTGGTCCATGGCAATGCCTCCAACGGGGTGATGAATGCCGCGGCCCAGGGCCGGGTTTACATCGGGGGCAGCATCGGTGCCCGGGGCATGACCATGACCAAGCAGAATCCCCGGTTTGAACCGCCGGAGCTCTGGGTTTTAGGATCGGCCGGGGACTATTTTGGAGAATTCATGGCCGGTGGCATTGCCGTGGTCTGCGGACTTACGGAGGACCAGGACCTGATTTCCGACCGCCTCATCATGGGCTATCGCCCCCTGGTGGGCATGGTGGGGGGCAAGGTTTTCACCCGGGGCAATGCCAAGGGCTTCAGCCAAAAGGATGCCAAGGTCATTCCCCTGGGGGATGAGGATTGGGGCTGGCTGGAGGAAAATCTGGCCCTGTTTCTGGATAAGATTAACAAACCGGAACTGCTGTCCAAATTGAACCGGCGGGGGGAATGGTCTCTGCTCACGGCCAAGAGTCCCCATGAAAAGGCCGACGGCGGGGAGTTGCCTTCCATGTCCACCTTCCGGGCCGAGGTATGGGACCAGGAATTGGGACGGGGGGGCCTCATCGGAGATCTCACGGAAATCGAGCGGGGAACCATTCCCCTGATCCCCTCGGGGGAGCTGCGGCGCTTTGTCCCGGTGTGGGAACAGAACAAATACCAGGCCCCCTGCCAGGCGGCCTGTCCCACATCCATCCCGGTCCAGGACCGCTGGGCCATGGTGCGGGCGGACAATATTGACGAGGCCATTGCCATGGGGCTGCGCCACTCCCCCTTTCCCGCCACCGTCTGCGGTTACCTTTGTCCGTCCCCCTGTATGGATGCCTGCACCCGGCAGGGCCAGGGCATGGCCCCCATCGATGTCCGGGATCTGGGCCGGGCCGGCCAGGACATCGCCCCGCCCCCCAAGGCCCGGAAGACGACCCATAGCATGGCCGTCATCGGCGGGGGACCGGGCGGGCTTTCCGCAGCCTGGCACCTGAGCTTGGCCGGCCACGGGGTTTCGGTCTACGAGGCCGGGGCCGAGATCGGGGGGAAAATCTCCTCGGTGATTCCCGCCTCCCGGATTCCCCAGGAAACCCTGGGGGCCGAACTGGACCGGGTTCGCACCGTGGTGGAGGACATCCGGACGGAAACGGTGATGGATGGGGAGACCTTTGCCCGCATCCGGGAAGGCCATGATTTTGTCATCGTGGCCTCGGGGGCCAAAAAGCCCAGATCCCTGCCCGTGCCCGGCATTGAAAGGGCCCTCTTTGCCAATGATTTCCTGGAGCGGGCCAAGGCCAACGGCATTTCCCCGGGCCAGAATGTGGTCATCATCGGGGCGGGTAACGTGGGCTGCGACGTGGCCACGGAAGCCCATCGCCTGGGGGCCCGTGACATCACCCTCATCGATGTCCAGAAGCCAGCGGCATTTGGCAAGGAACGGGAGGATGCCGAAGCCTGCGGTGCACGGTTTAAATGGCCGGTTTTTACCCAGGAAATCACGGACCAGGGCGTGGTACTCAAGGACGGCGAAATCCTGGCGGCCGACACCGTGGTGATTTCCATCGGCGATGTGCCGGATTTGGATTTTGCTGGGGATCTGGCCCTGGACCGGGGCTTTTTGGCCGTGGATCACTTCGGACGGACCTCGGATCCCAAGATTTTTGCCATCGGCGATGTGGTGGGCCCGGGCCTGATCACCCATGCCGTGGGTGCGGGAAAGCGGGTGGCGGAAACCATTGAACAGATTCTCTCCGGCAATTTCAACGAAGGGGAAGCCCAGGCCCCGGTCATGGACAAATCCCGGGTGGAGCTGGCCTATTACGACCCCCGTCTGGATATCACCAATGTGGCCGCCGAGGTATTGGAGGTGTCCGGGGGCCAATGCGCCTCCTGCGGCAGCTGCCGGGATTGCGGGATTTGTGAAACCGTATGCCCGGAGGGGGCCATTGCCCGGCGATCCCAGGGGGCGGACTTTGAGTATTGCGTGGATCCTGAAAAGTGTATCGGATGCGGGTTTTGCAAGGCGGCCTGCCCCTGTGGGATCTGGGACCTCATTCCCAATACCCCCTTGTAATTCCGATGCTTTTCCAGTTGACAATTTAACCTGAATTTTGATTTTATGGGGCCCATCATGCAGAATACGGAAACATACGATGGTTATATCAAGGCCCTCACCGACATCAGCCGGGCCATCACATCGGATCTCTACATTGAAGATCTGCTCAAGCTCATTGTGATGGTCACGGCCCAGGTGACGGGCATGGAAATTTGTTCCCTCTGGATCGTGGACGAAGAGGAGAAACCACCCAAGGTTCGCCTCAAGGCCACCCAGTCCATTTCCCCGGATTACATCAAGGATCGGGCCCTGGATCTGGACGAGGGCGTGGTGGGCCACGTGGTGACCCACAAGCAGCCCCTCATCCTCAAGGATGTTCTCAAGAGCCAGCGGTTCAAGGAAAAGGACATGGCCAAGAAGCTGGGCCTGGTTTCCATGGTGAGCCTTCCCTTTAAGACCGCCGAAGATCGGGTCATCGGGGTTTTAAACTGTTTTACTTCCACCTCCCGGAATTTCTCCGACACCGAGATCAACCTGCTCACGGCCGTGGCCCACCAGTCGGCCATTGCCATTGTGAACACCGAGCTCATGGTCAAGACCCGGGTGATCCAGGAGGAATTGGAATCCCGGAAAAAGATTGAACAGGCCAAGGAAATCCTCATGCTCTCCCGGAAGATGACCGGTGATGAGGCCTAGGGCTGGCTGCGCCGGCGGAGCATGGATTCCCGCAAATCCATCCGCGAGGTGGCCGAGGCCGTCATCCTTTCCAACGAAATCTTCAACAACCAGGGATAATTCAATAGGGTGTCAATGCAAAGGAAACGGGGCTGGGGTGTTGTCTGCTTCTGTTTCCTTTTGTCATGGTGGGCGATGACCCCGGCATGGGGCAGTGGAAAAATGGGCAGGATCCTTCGCTTCGGCATCCACACCTCGGACATCGGCAGCCTGGACCCCCATCATGTACAGGGATCCCATGACATGATGGTGGCGGACATGGTCTTCAACGGCCTGGTGCGCTATACC
>JAKSBM010000831.1 GCA_022361135.1 Desulfobacterales bacterium
CACATCAAAGGTCTGGTCTCCCTTGGTGACCACCTGGGTGAACCGTCCGGCTTCCCGGAATCCATTTTTCAAATGGAAGGCCCGGCTGGCCGGGTTCAAGGAGGATACATTGGCCAGGAGTTGGGAGATGCCCCGCTCCCGGGCCCGGTCTTCCAGATATGCCAGAAGGCGTTGACCCAAGCCCCGGCGGGTGCAGCCGGCTTTGAGGAAATAGGCGATTTCCGCAGTGGCGCCAAAGGTGGGGGCCGGATGGTAGGGGCGGAGTATTCCGAATCCAATGGTCCCCCGGGTTGGGGAAATCATGCAGGCACCGGGGTAACCGGCCATGGAAGCCATGAAGGTGTCAAAGGCTTCGGTTGGATAGGGGGCCTCGGGGTAGGCGGCAAAGGAATGGGTCACATAATGGTTGAGGATCTCCATGATGGGATCCCGATCCCGGGATTGGATGGGGCGAATCTCAATGTCCATGTCGACCTCCCTGAAAATGAAATATACCGGCACCGCCTTGGGGGCGATGCCGGTGGGATCATCATTGGTACATGAGGTTGGGCAGGTAGAGGATGATGATGGGGAAGAGGATCATGATGATCACCCCCACAATCACGGCAATGAGGAAGGGGAAGATCCCCTTGAAAATCTTTTCCAGGGGGATTTCGTGCTCCAGCACGTTTTTGGCCACCCCGTACACCACGTAGACATTGATGCCCACCGGCGGGGTGATGACCCCCATTTCCGTCACCATGACGATGATGACCCCGAACCAGATGGGGTCGAATCCCAATTCCATGACCACGGGGAAGAAGATGGGCACGGTGAGGGTGACAAAGGCCAGGGCGTCCATGAAGCAGCCGCCGAAGAAATAGATCATGATGATGATGCCCATGACCAGGACCGGTGACATGTCCAATCCGGCCACCCAGCCGGCGATCTCAAAGGGGATGCGGGTGACGGCCAGGAATTTGCCGAAGATCACGGCACCGGCAATGAGCATGAGGACCATGCAGGAGGTGCGCAGGGTTTCCATGAGGGATTTGACAAAGCCCTCCCAGCTGATCTGTTTCCGGATCATGGAAATGACCAGGACGCCGAAGGCACCCATGGCCGCCGCTTCTGTGGGGGTGAACAAGCCGATGAATATGCCGCCGATGACCATGGTGAAAACAATGAGGGTTTCCCCCAGGCCCAGCAGGGAGGTGAAGCGTTCGGTCCAGGTGAATTTTTCCCCCCGGGGGCCCTGCTCCGGGGCAATGCGGCAGCGGATGTAAATGGAGATGATGAAGAGCAGTGTCACCAGCAGGGCCGGGAAGATGCCCGCCACAAACAGGGCGCCGATGGACTGCTCCGTGAGGATGCCGTAGATGATGAGGACCACGGAGGGGGGCATGATCATGCCGATGCCGCCGCCCGAAGCCACGGATCCCGTGGCCAGTTCATCGTCGTAATTGTACCGCTTCATCTCCGGCAGGCCCACCGTGGCCATGGTGGCGGCGGAGGCCGGAGAAGAACCGCAGACGGCACC
>JAKSBM010000411.1 GCA_022361135.1 Desulfobacterales bacterium
AGCGTGAAGTACTTCAATTGGTGGCCGAGGGGTTGAAGACTCGACACATCGCTGAAAAACACCACATCAGCGTCAAGACCGTTGAAACCCATCGTCGAAATATCATGAAAAAACTGGATCTCTACAGCGTTGCCGAGTTGACCAAATTTGCCCTTCGCGAAGGCATGACGCCGCCGTAAGGGGGATATAAATAAGGGAATTCCCGGTCGGTTTCCCGGGTTGGGTAGATATAATACATGGAGCGGAGTTGCCCTTGACCGTGGCCGCACCGTTCAATTGGATCACCAACATTAAATCAGGTGGGCAAATGGAATATATCCACAACGACAGAAGTGAGGAACCGGATGCCGTTCAATCCCTGGCCTCCGGCATTGCACACGATTTTAACAATCTGCTGGCCGCCATCAAGGGGCATGCTTCCCTGATGATGAACAATATCAGTCCAGCAGATCCCCTCTACGGCAATATCAAGGAAATCATGGGGTGCATTGACAAGGGGTCGGACATTGCCAATCAGCTTTTGGGGTTTGCCAAGGTGGATGCCTGTTATCCCAGTCCCGTGGATTTAAACCGTTTGGTACGGCGGGCCATGGAAAATTTGAATATCCAGGGGAAGCGCATTGTTCTGGATGTGGACCTGGATGCCGGCCCCCTGACCATCCAGGGGGATGTGGAGAAGATCAACCAGGCCTTCATGGCCATTGTGGAAAACGCTCTCCAGGCCATGCCCGGAGGGGGAAAACTTTCGGTGACCACCGAAGTGGCCCAGTTGTTGAACGGGACGGCCGAAGCCTTTGGATTGGATCCGGGACAATTTGCAAAGATCACGGTGACCGATTCCGGGGTGGGCATGGAAAAGGATGTCCTGCCCCAGATTTTTCGCCCCTTTTATACCGCAGACCATACCAACCACCCCGAGCGAAAGGGGTTGGGACTGACCTTTGCACGGGAGATCATTCGCCGCCACCAGGGGGTGATTGACGTCTGGAGTTCGCCCCGGGTGGGGACCTCCTTTGCCGTGATTCTACCCCTGTCCCAGGGGGTGGAGAATTCCGATTTCCCCTCGGCCGAAGATAAATTGAGCCTGGGCCACGAATCCGTATTGCTGGTGGACGATGAACAGCGTATTCTCACCGTGGGCCGGGAGATCTGCAAGGCATTGGGCTACCAGGTCATCACCGCGGCCTCGGGCCAGGAAGCCCTGTCCATTTATACCCGGCGCAAGGATGAGATCAACCTGGTGATCCTGGATATGATCATGCCGGAAATGAACGGCCTGGAAACCTTCCTGGAATTGAAAAAGGAAAATCCCGACATCAAGGTATTGCTTTCCACGGGATATTCCATTGACGACAAGGCCCAGGAAATGCTCAAACACGGCTGCAAAGGGTATATCCTCAAACCCTATTCCGTGATTGATTTTTCCCATAAAATTCGAGAGGCTCTGGGGTAATACCCTTTCCATTCCTTGCTTGACAGGGGTTACACGATTTTTTATAGTCCTGACGATGTTTTATTTTGTGTAACTTTCAACGGTCAATGCAACCCAATGATACACTTTGAGAAATCTGCCCCTGTCAAACTTAAGGGTGCAGGGGGCGGACTTCGGCTCATCCTGGATCCATCCCATCCCGAAGATCTATTGATTTCGGAGGTGGACAAACTCTTTAAAAAACTCAATCATCTGGCCGTGAATGCCGGGGTCACCATCGACGTGGGCCAGGCCCGGGGCCAGGAGGATTTGATCCATCGGGTGAAACAGCATCTGGAGGCCCATTTTGCCGTGGGAAGCGTATCGGACCGACCGGAAAAAAAGCGGGCCCCGGTGGAACGGACCCGGAGCCGGGATCTCTCCCGGGGCTGGGACCATCACCGCAGCGATGTCCTCATGCTCCGGGGCCGGGTACGGTCGGGCCAGCGCATTGATACGCAAAAGCATCTCATCATCACCGGGGATGTGAACCCCGGTGCCGACATCGTGGCCCGGGGAAACGTCATGGTCCTGGGAAAATTATCCGGAACCGTCCATGCCGGCAGCTCCGGGGATGAATCTGCCCTGGTATTTGCATTGGCATTGAATGCCACACAGATCAGCATCGGGCCCCATACCCTGGCCGGCCACCATGCCGGAAAATGGGACCGACCCGTTTTTGCCGCCGTTGAAAACGGTGAAATCCGGGTCAAGGACTATATGAAAGAAAACCCCTTTGGACGCCTGCCCTGGCCGGAAGTCGTCTGATCCTAAATCTGAATATCCGAGGTGTGAATTGGAAGGAAAAATCATTGTAGTGACATCGGGGAAGGGCGGTGTGGGTAAAACCACGGCCACCTCTTCCATCGGCGCGGCCCTGGCCCTGGAGGGCAATCGGGTGGCCATTGTGGACATGGACATTGGACTGCGGAACCTGGATGTGGTCATGGGGCTGGAAAACCGCATTGTTTTCAACATTGTGGATGTGGTCAAGGGCCGCTGCAAGGTGGAGCAGGCCGCCATCCGGGACCGGCGCATCGACAACCTTTTCCTCATCCCCGCCTCCCAGAGTGACAATAAAGATGTTCTCACCCCGGATGGGGTGGAGCGGGTGGGCCGGGAGCTGAAGTCCCAGTTTGATTATATCATCATGGATTCCCCGGCCGGCATTGAACGGGGATTTGAAAATTCCGTGGCCGCAGCAGATATGGCCGTGGTGGTCTGCACCCCGGATGTCTCGGCCGTGCGGGACGCCGACCGGGTCATCGGCCTGCTCTATGCCCGTTCCCTGGAGCCCAAGCTCATTGTGAATCGCATCGAGCCCGCCCGGGTGGAACGGGGGGAAATGCTCTCCCACGAAGATGTCATGGAAGTCCTTTCCATCGACCTTGCCGGCCTGGTGCCCATGGACGACAAGGTATTGATCTCCTCCAACACCGGCACCCCCCTGGTCCTCCAGAACGATGCCAAGGCGGGCCATGCCTTTAAGCGCATTGCCAAACGCCTCATCGGCGAGGACGTCCCCATTGAGGTGCCCACCCATAAGACCAGTGTCTGGGAGAAGATCTCCCGGAAATTTGGATTGAATTCATAAGGAGCCCCCCATGCTCAACGGTTTATTTGAACGGTTCGGCAGCAACCGCAAGCCCGCCCCCAAGGAAGAGGCCAAACGGCGGCTTCAGTTTGCCCTGGTCTATGACCAGCTGGAGGTGAGCGACACCACCCTGTCCGAGCTGCAAAAGGACATTGTGGACGTGATTTCCAAGTACTTTGAAATCGACCAGGAGGGGCTGGACCTCAAGGTGGAACGGGACGAAGCCGTTTCCGCCCTGGTCTTTAACACCCCCATCCTCCACGTCCGCCGCCGGAACCGGGACATTTCATGACAATTTGCTCCCAAGGCCTTGGACGCCTCGAGGGCTGAAGAGAACCACACCTTTCTTCTTAAACACCTGCCGTGGCAAATTGCCCTGCCCCTTATTTAAAAATGTGGGGCGAGGTGCCTTCACCGGATCTGCCGTGTTTCAGAATGGCCCGCAGTACATCGGTACCGCTTTGCATTCTGCGCCGTCGGATCCGGTAAATCCATCCCGTGACATATCCGGGCCCATCCCCTTTTATCCTTGATTATGGATAGCACTTGCCATATGTCCCAAGGGTTGCCCATGTGGGCGTCAGAATAATCGGAATCATTTTCGGCAAATGCTAGATTCCCTTCCAAATAAATAAAAAAGCGGCCCCCTGAACAGGGAGCCGCTTTCATACTCGTGGTATATTCTTCTTTTATGCTTTGGCCTATTCCTCGATCTTGGCCACCCGGATGGCCAGTTCCTGGAGCTGTGCCGGAGCCGCCTCTGAAGGGGCTTCGGTGAGCAGACAGGTGGCCCGCTGGGTTTTGGGGAAGGCAATGACGTTTCGAATGCTCTCTTCCTTGCACAGGAGCATGATGAGCCGGTCCAGGCCGAA
>JAKSBM010000560.1 GCA_022361135.1 Desulfobacterales bacterium
GGCCAAACGTCCCCCCTTTGTGAGTATCCTCTGCTCCCTCACCCCCCTGGGATACGACGATAAGATGGCCGGTGCCATTATGGAATACGCCCGGGCCGGGATGCCCCAGCTCATTTCCTCCCTCTCCATCGCCGGCGCCACCACCCCGGCCACCATGGAAGGGACCCTGGTGGTCCAGAACGCCGAAATCCTGGCCGGGATCACCCTGGCCCAATTGGTCCGGGAGGGCACCCCCGTGGTCTTTGCCGGTTCCTCCTCCTCGGCGGCCATGCGCTACGGCACCCTGAGCATCGGCGCCCCGGAAATGGCCGTGAACACCGCTGCCACCGCCCAGATGGCCCGGTTCTACGGATTGCCCTGCCGCGGGGGCGGAGCACTTTCCGACGCCAAACAGATGGACTCCCAGGCCGCCTACGAATCCATGATGAGCCTCCAGATGGCCGCCCTGTCCGGTGTGAACTTCGTCCTCCACTCCGCAGGGATCCTGGAAGGGTACATCGTGGCGTCCTATGAAAAAATCATCATCGATGCGGAAATCTGCGGCATGTGCCGCCGGATCAAACGGGGGGAAACCGTTAACCGGGACCGCCTGGCCGTGGACGTCATCAAACAGGTGGGCCCCGGCGGGGAATTCCTCACCAACATGCACACCTTTAAGAACTTCAAAGCCGAGTTCTACGCCCCCATCCTGGAAGAGCGGGACAATTACAACAGCTGGCAGTCCAAGGGCAGCATCTCCATGGAACAGCGGGCCAATGCCAAGTGGAAACAGCTTTTGAACGATTATGCCGAACCCAGCCTCCCCGGCGATGCGGACAAGGCATTGACGGATTATCTGGCCTCCATTGCCTAACTGAAATTATTTCCACCATTTCCTACCCCATCTCTGGCATTCCGCCGGGGATGGGGTATGTTTTTGGCACCGGCCGTGGTATGGAAGGCGCATGGATGCTTTGAATGCAGATATGGAACACGCCGATGAAGACTTCCGGGATCTCACCCTGGAAAACCGGGAATTCTTTGACTGTCA
>JAKSBM010000767.1 GCA_022361135.1 Desulfobacterales bacterium
CAATGATATTGTCCATGGGGCAGACCCGGGCGCAGACCCCGCAGCCGGTGCAATGGGATTCCATGGAAAAAACACATAGCGGGGGAAGATAGGGCCAAGGCTTTATCTGAAAAATATCGTTACATCATACCGGATTTCCCATCCTGTAAGGCATGCTTGGAATTGTTCCATGAAAAAACGAAGGGATATCCACACCTGTCGCGTGGGCCTGGTGCCGGGTGTCCAGGAAATTGTATTGGATCTGGCAAACGGTCCAATCACAATCATCCACAATCTCCGGGAAGTGGGGGGACAGAGCCACATGCGTAAATAGAACAAGGCGTTTGATAATCCAGTCAACGCCTTGTTTTATTGTTCGGGTTTGGTCCTAATTTTCATGGGGTTGATATTGAAAGTCCCCATTTAATACGTTCACCCCCACCCCCGGGGGATTTCATTCCTGAATGGAAGGATGATCATTTGGAAAACATGGAAACAAAAGTCAAAGATTTCCGTTACACCTTAATGATTCCATGGTAGACTTTATTTATCTGATCGTTCTTTATCCCCCATGGTTCTTATCCGCAGTTTCCACATCGACCATAGATCCAAGTCCCATTCCATTTTCGGTTAAGATTTCCCATTGCCGTATTGGTCCATGGGCTTGACGATTCAAGGAGGGGAGCCGCCGGGTTCCCGTTTTCAATCAACGCCATGAAGGCTTTTCGTTCGCAAATAAACGGCCATTCAGGCAAATAAAACAGCGCGCCTATGTCAGAATCAATCAAGGAAAAGATTAACCCCGTACCGCCGCAGGCGGATGCGGAGGAGGTCCCGGTCCAGCCACGGGAAGTTCCCACCGGGCTTTTAAGCCTGGTCATGATGCTTCAATTCCACAAAAAACCTGCAGATCCCGAAGTGCTTCGCCATGAGTTTTGTCCCGAAGGGGGGGACATGGATCCCTTGCTCATGGTGAGGGCGGCCAAAAAGCTGGGTGTGAAGGCCCGGCGGACAACCATCAAACAGGATCGGTTGGAAAAGGCGGTCTTTCCCCTGGTGGCCCATGCCAAGGATGAAACCTTTTTTATTATTGGAGCGGCCCGTGAAGAAAAGGTCCTGGTCCAGGTGCCCGGCGAGCGGCCGTTGCAGATTAACGTGGATGAACTTTGGGAGCGATGGGATGGGGATGCCATTCTCATCACCAGCCGCTCTTTCTTGTCCGGGGGTGAGCGCAAGTTTGATCTATCCTGGTTCATTCCCGTGGTGGTGAAGTATCGTAAGATTTTTAAGGAAGTTCTTCTGGTTTCCTTTTTTATCCAGCTGTTTGCCCTGGTGACGCCCTTGTTTTTCCAGGTGGTCATGGACAAGGTTCTGGTTCACCGGGGATTGACCACCTTGGATGTCCTTGTGGTGGGCTTGGTGACCATCACCTTTTTTGATGTGATATTGAACGGGTTGCGGACCTACGTGTTTTCCCACACCACCAGCCGGGTGGATGTTGAGCTGGGCTCCCGCCTATTTGATCATTTACTGCGATTGCCCATTGCCTTTTTCAATGCCCGTCCCGTGGGGCAGGTGGTGGCCCGGGTCCGGGAATTGGAAAGCATCCGTTCCTTTTTAACGGGCAATGCCTTGACCGTGGTCCTGGACCTTTTCTTCACCTTTATCTTTTTTGCGGTCATGTTCCAATATTCCACCACCTTGACCTGGATTGTCATGGGCTCCATTCCCATTTACATCATCATTTCCATCCTCATCACCCCGGAACTGCGCAGCCGGACCGAGGAGAAATTCCAGCGGGGGGCCATCAATCAGTCCTTTCTCACGGAATCCATCACCGGAATGGAAACCCTCAAGGCCATGGCCGTGGAGCCCCAGATGCGCCAGCGGTGGGAAGAACAATTGGCCGGTTATGTGAAGGCCTCCTTTAAGTCGGTGGTCCTTGGGGTTTTCGGCGGCCAGTCGGTTCAATTGGTGAGCAAGATTGTGACGGCCATTCTTCTTTGGAAGGGCGCCCATCTGGTCATTGCCGGGGAACTCAGCGTGGGGCAGCTCATTGCCTTTAACATGCTCTCCGG
>JAKSBM010000558.1 GCA_022361135.1 Desulfobacterales bacterium
CTACGGCATGGAAGAGCTGACCATGGCCATCCGGTTTGCCACGGATGCCAATCTGGATCTCCTCACCATTGACGGATCGGGCGGGGGCACGGGCATGAGCCCCTGGAATATGATGCAGAGCTGGGGGGTTCCTTCGGTCATCCTCCATGCCAAGGCCCATGAATAGGCCTCCATCCTTTCGGCCAAGGGCAAGCAGGTGGTGGACATGTCCTTTGCCGGAGGATTTGCCCTGGAGGACCATATCTTCAAGGCATTGGCCATGGGCGCCCCCTATACCAAGCTGGTCTGCATGGGGCGGGCCATCATGATTCCAGGCTTTCTGGGGGCCAACATTGAAGGGGCCGTTTACCCCGAACGCCGGGCCCGGGTCAATGGCAATTGGAATGAATTGCCCAAGACCGTTCTGGAAAATGGGAAGACCGCGGCTGAAATCTTTGCCGGTTACCATGATCTCGAGGACAGGCTGGGTAAGGATGAAATGAAAAACATTCCCTACGGTGCCATCGGCTTTTATACCCTGGCCGATAAACTGGGCTGCGGCCTCCAGCAGCTCATGGCCGGGGCCCGGAAATTTTCCCTGGATCAGATCACCCGCCAGGAGATTTTTTCCGGCAATAGGGAAACCGCCGTGGAGACCGGGATCCCCCATGTGGCCGACGTCAATGATGAAAGCGCCAGAAAGATTCTGAACGGGTAAGGTCCAAGGACTTTTTTTCACCAATCCCCCCCGGCGCCGGGCCGGGGGGGAATTTTTGCTAAAGTCTCAGGTCAGGCAGCCGATGCATAGGAAAATATCAATCTTTCAATGTTGAGGCATGATCATGGCCATATCCATCAATTCAATGTCCTCCCACACCGTGGAAATTCCCGCCCACGTCAAAACCCAGTCCCCGGTTTCTCCCCAGGAGCCCAAGGCGATTGGTGAAATATCCATTACCCTGTCCCACCGTGTGATCTCCGAACCGGTGACCGAAACCCTTCTGGTGGTAAACCCGGTTCCCGTGGGGCCGGAGGGTGAAAATTCCCCCCTTTCGGATCGGGAACTCCATGCCCTTTACCGGGCCCTGGGACGGGAAATGGAACCGGAAACCCTGGATGCAATGGAAACGCTGCTGGAAACCCTGGGTCGGGGGCAGCGGGAAACATTCCTTTCCCTGGCCCAGGATCCCAAGGTGGATCTGGAAGCCCTGATCCGTGAGATGAATCGTCTGGGCGGGACCGAAACCGGTTCCCTTTTGGATACGGCCCAGGCCCTGGGCAATGCGTCGGGGATCAATCATTTGTTAACCGCAGTCTCCACCCTGGATGGCGAGGATTTAGACGCCTTTTTGGAAACGGCCCGGGAGCTGGCCTTCAACGGCAACCCCGGGGACGGTTTTAAATTTGTCAACGCCGCGGCCGGGGATACGGCCCATATCCAGGAGCTTACGGCAACGGTCCGTGACCTGGCAGAAGATTCGGAGCAAAGAAGCTGGTTTTTGAACCTGGCCGGCGACGCCGACGATTCCCTGGGGACCCTGCTCCAGGTTGTGGGCGACATGGATGGGGCTGAAACCGCTGCCTTCCTGGAGGCGGCCCAGGGTGCGGGCAAGGGCCTTGAATCCCTCCTGGACCTCACCCGGTCCCTGGGGCCGGAGCGCCGGGGGAAACCCATGAACACCCTCATGGATCTGGACCGGTCCCAGCGGGAGGATTTCCTGGTTGCGGCCCAGGGGGATGTGGAGCGCATGGATACCCTGGTTTCCCTTTCCCGGGATTTGGAATCCGGGGACAAGGGCCGCTTTTTTGCTTTGGCGGCCGATGCCTCGGTGGATTCCGAAGCCGTCTTTGACCTCTTTGCCTCCCTGGATGGGGCCGGTCGTATCGACTTTTTAGACACCGCGGAGAATGCAGGCCGACGGACCAATGACCTCATCCAAATGGTCAATGGGTTGGATGCGGGAAAGCAGGGCCGGGTCCTTGCCCTGACGGCCCAGTTGGAATTCCACGACCTGAATAATTTCCTCAACGCTGCAGAGACGACGGACGGTGGGCTCCTGGCAGCCACGGCCAATCAGCTCCAGGGGGATTCCCGTTCCTATTTCCTCTATGCCGCATCCCTTGATGGGGTGGATGCCGAAGCCCTCTCCCAATTGACCCTGAAGCTGAGTGAAGAAAATCAGGCCAACTTCCTTTTCATCGTTGCCAATACCCAGGGCGGGCAGGCGGATTTCCTGGCCCGGGTGGAGGCGGGGAAGGATGGCGACCTGGAGGGCTTTTTGGATCACACCCGGCGGGATCTGGAGAAAAGCGGGCGCCAGGGCCGGGCCCAGACCTATGTATTCCTCAAACCGGCTTTTGGGGAAAGGGTTTTTGAAAAGCTCATGGACAGCACCCTGGATCCCCAAAAATTCATGGAAAAATTCAATGCCATGGACGGGGACCAGCGGGAAAATTTTATAGCCGTGGCGGAAAAGGCCGGTGCCGATGCCATGGTACCCTTGATTGATTTAACCCTGAATTTAAATCCTGCCGATTCCAAAAAATTCATGGCCCAGGCCCAATCCCTCTCGGGCAAGGCCCTGGATGATTTTATCACGGCGGCGGATCTCAGCATTTCCCACTCCGGGGGGGATCGCACCGGATTCCATAAATTGTTGACCCTCACGGCGGAACTGGACTCCGGAGACCGGGACAATTTGCTCGCCGCAGCGGCCGGGGCGGGTAAAAGCCTGGGACGATTTCTGGATTTGACGGACAAACTCACCGGAGACCGGCGAAGTGATTTCCTCACCACGGCGGCAAATATCACGGGCCGCCAGGTCCAGGGGAAACCCCTGTTGGATTTTTTCCTCACCACCACGGAAAAGCTCCAATCCCACGATGAGCCCTCCTTTGCCTTTGGGATCCGCAGCACCGGGGATCACCCCTCCCAACTGGATATGGAAGCCCTGCATTCCCAGGTCAACCAGTCTTCGGGCTATTACCATTCCGCAGCCTGGCTTTCCACCAAGGATCTTTCCGACGGTCGCATGGCCGATTGGTTCACCTCATTTTTGGGCATTCCCGCCGCCTATTTGGATGCGTGAAAAACAGGGGCAAACCCAATTCGTCAAAGAATTGGGTTTGCCCCTTAAGAGTTACTCTCAAAATAACGTTCCTATTGAATGGGGCTTTTTCCATTTGATTCGAAGGTTTTTCTCCCAACCCGGCGATGACGGGGGAGGAAGATTCCGCTACCACCGTTGCGGTCGTCCTGACCGCAACGGCTGCGAAGGACTCTGGCCCATTCTTCCTGAAGCTGCCAAAGTCCTTAACGCCCGCTCCATCTCCCTCCCCCCGCCATCACCTGATCCTCCGGGTGTGATTGGCAAATTTAAAAGAATGTTTCCATTGAATGGGGCTAAGCTTCATACATGCGATGGATAGGATTAATCGCAAATGTAGTCCATGGTTTAGGAACATATTTTGGGGAATAGCTATAAAAAAAGCCCTCTATCCCAGGTGGTA
>JAKSBM010000849.1 GCA_022361135.1 Desulfobacterales bacterium
TCCCAGGAAAACGTGGCCCTCTGGACCTCGGCCCTGATGACATTCAAGATCAATGATTTGCGACGATGGGGCATTGAAAACCTCTCCCCGGAGGTCCTCCTCCAGGGGGACTTTGACGGCATTGCCAAGGACATCCTCCAGGGGGAGGAGGTGAACAAGCTCATCAGCGACCGGGAAACCATTAAAGAAGCCATCTTCATGGCCTTGAAGAAGCGGCCCATCAACGCCGACGGCCCCACCCTGGAAACCAAGTACGGCATCGAGGTGGTGAGTTTTGTCCTCAATGAAACCCGGTTCGGGGACAAGTTGGTGGAGGCCACGGAGGAGAAAAAGCGACGCCAGCTCATCGCCGAGGCGGAAAACTATGCCGCAGACCAGGAGTCCGACCGGATCCGGAAATTGTACCGGGCCTACCTGGATGGGATCCAATCCCTCCACCAGACCCTGGGGGGCGGCAGCCGGGTGGTGAATCCCTCCCTGCTTTCCTTCCTTTCCCAGCAAAAATGGGCCACGGCCTACGAAAAGAGCCAGACCGAGCAGAAGACCTTTGTGCTCCACGGCAGCGGCCCGGCACCGGCCCTGACCCTGCCGTCGGCCCCCATGGAAAGCATGCCCGCCCTGGCCCCGGCATCGGTGCCCGAAGTCCCGTCACGGGTTTCCCAAAACAGCCAACCCCCAATTCCCTGAAGAGGTAGAGCCAAATGGCGAAACGAACCACCAAGGAAAAAACCTATATCATTCTTCCGGAGGAGGCCATTGCCCGCATCGAAGCCCTTGTGAGCACATGGACCTACGACACCAAAGCCTTTGTCCGGTCCCGCCTCAATCAGTTCAAAGCACCGGGGCCGGCGGTGTCATTCCTCCATCATCTCCTCCATTTCATCTTTTTCATGCAGCGGAAGAAAAAGAAAATGGAGGTGTTGAACAATCCCAAAATTCTCACGGACTGGAAAAAGCGGTTCCTCTACTCCGGGGAAACCAATCCCGGGGCCTCCTGGAATAAGATCATTGAAAAGGAGCTCACCCGAACGGAACTGCTCTATCTTTCCGAGGTGTTGGACCGGGAGCTCACCGACCTCCATGTTCCGGTGGAGCTGGAGGAAACCTTCACCCAGATCTACCGGGCCTATATCCGCAAGGAGCACATTGAAGGGGCGGATATCCCCAAGGCCCCCATTGTCCTCATCGAAGGCTCTTCGGGCAGCGGGAAAAGCGCCACGGTGCGGGAAGCCTTGGAAAAGGTGGTCTTTCGCAATGCGGTCATGGCCGAGGTGGATTACCGGGCCAAAAAGGAGGAAATCCTGGCCGAACACAGCCTCTTTGCCAATCTGGAGGAGGTGGATCCGGACTTTGCCCTGGAAATTGCCACCAAAAAGAAGCAGGCCTTTTACCGGCGGCTGGCCATGATTCCCATACTCCGGGGAATATTTAAAAAACGGATCATGGAAAATCTCACCCACTTTGAAGAGCGGGGCATGGTGGTGGATGCCTCGGTCATCACCCCCAACGATTACCAGACCGCCCTGTCCGGGGAGCCGGGTAATTACCTGAAACGGGCCATGGGCCATCCCAAGGTTACCACCATCCGCCACATTGAAGAGGCCCATTCCGCATTCGGTAAATCCGACTCCAGCCACGGGGGCGGGGAAAAGCAGCAGCGGACCCTCATCGACACCTCCAACATCGTTCTGGATGAGATCATCGACGGGCGCCGGGATTGTTTCCTCATCGCCACCAGCGACCAGACCCATCGCTTTGATTCGGCCATCTACCGTCGCTTTGTGGAAAAGGGGGTGATCATTGATATCTCCAAGTTCTGGATGAACCGGGAAAATTTGAAAAAGATCATTTTTCTGGAAATCCGCCGCCACCGGATTCCCACCCAATATGCCCCGGACTCCAAGTCCCTGGACACGGCCGCCGACAAGATCTATGCCGTGTTCAAGGAACGCAGCCTCAAGGTGAGTCCGGCCTATGTACGGAAACTCATCGAATCCATCATCAACATCCGGGGGGATTTTCTGGTGGAGTTTCTGGACAACAGCA
>JAKSBM010001048.1 GCA_022361135.1 Desulfobacterales bacterium
CCTTCTGAAAAATAAGAACCCAGGTACCGCCCCCCCCAGGCAAAATACCCGGGTTCCGGTAAGGCTCCAGAGGGACAATTAGGGGAGCCCTACCTCCCACCGGTTAAAAGGCGGTGGTAAAAACGATGCTGGAGATGACCCCTTCGGACCGGTCCACGGCCCCAAACTCCTTGACGGTGCGCAAGGTGATGATCCCCTTCAACAAAGGAACGTTGATATTCACTTCCGGGCCAATGCCGAATCCTCGGTCGTGGAGGCCGGGATTGACGGCATCCTTTCCCCGGTCGTCGGTGAGCTGCCACTGGGCATAGCCGGCCAGCCCCACCTCCCAGGTGTCGGACAGCACCTTTCCGATTCCCCATTCCAGGTGGAAATCATCCCCGGGTCTGAAATCGTCCCCGTCCCGGTTGGAATGAACCTCGTACCGGGACAGCACCGAGGCCGACCAAGTGCGCTCCGGGTCCAGATAGAGGGTGCCACCAAGTGTGAGCATGCCCGTCCAGAATCCCTTTCCCGGAGAGGCCGCCCGGTCCTTCCCATACTGCCCCGTGGGCAGAAAAACCGAAAGTCCCATGGCCAGATCGTGCCGGGGCCCATGCCAGGCCAGGCCAAAGGGTTCCAGGTTGATGTCCCCCAGGCCGAAGCGATCATCATCAACCCCGGCGGCCCCAATTGAAATATCCGTATTGAGCAAGGGCAGGGTGGCGCTCATGAAAATGTTCCCGCCCAATAATTGGTTTTCCGTGACCCATAAAAAACGGTGGACGTTGGCATAAACCGTCAGGTCCAGATCCAGGGGGGCATCCTTCCCCTCCCCGTCGGCCTGGGTATCTGCCGAATAGAGCACATTGTACTGGCGATAATAGACCCCGGGCCCGGGCAGGGTGGCCGCCCGGATCCCTTCCACCCCGTTGGTGTAATGGGTGTTTCCCCCGGCCAGGGCCAGGGACGGCAGAAAAAACAGAATCCACAGTCCAATTAAAATCTTGTTTTTCATCCATTCTCCTATCTTACATAGAGGGTATAAATCCAAAACCGGCGTCATTACCGGCGAAACCCCATAATGCAAATCCAGGGCCAATCGGATTAGACAGGACAATGGTCTCCCCTAAGAACAGAGATGACCGCAATTTTTAAATAAAACAGGGGACTTAAGGCCCAGCCGGGAACCGGCCGGGCCATGGGGGCGGAGTGCCCCCAAGGGCGAGGTTATCAACGGACCAAAAACAAACTCAATGCCGGCCAATAGGTGATGATGAGCACGGCCAGCAACAAAACCAGCATAAAGGGAATGGTGGCTTTGTATATCTCCATGATGGGTTTGTTAAAACGATAGCCGGCGATGAAAAGGTTCATGCCCACGGGCGGGGTGAAATAACCGATCTGCATATTGGCCAGGAAGATGATGCCCAGGTGGATGGGATCCACCCCGTATTCCATGGCCACGGGCAGCATGAGTGGAACCATGATGATGATGGCCGAAAAGATATCCAGCATCATGCCCAG